>JAGGRZ010000108.1 GCA_021159335.1 bacterium | reverse complement strand
TTCCAGCACATAAAGTCCATGGCAAGAGTGTCCCATGTAATGCCATCAGTTGTATAACATATAGCGTTTCTGTCGCCGACAGCGGAGTTCACCGCTCGCAAGCCCGCCCACACGACACTTCCTTCGGGAAGATATTGAACAGCAAGCGCGACGCACCAATTGCTCGTAAGACCATCGTAACGCAGGAACCTTCTGAAACTGTCGCCCTGAAATGAATATATACCTAACGCTGAAGCTGCATAAACCGTCGGCGGTGATGTCGATGTGTCAATGGTTACTGCAAAGAATCTATAAGCATTTGAGCTACCCGTTCGTATGACAAATTGCCGTATCGAATCCTTTATTTCGGGTATTATCGTGTCCTTTACGGCGCCGCTGTCACCCCACTCGAAAACGATGTTAACCCATGTTGCCCCCCAGTCGCTGGAACGGGACAGCCCACCGTAGAAATTTGCCGAGTAAATAACGGTATCATCTCCGAATACACCCACAGCTAAATCATACGATAAAAGACCGTAATAAGACAACGACGGTATGTATGTCATTTGCCAAGGTGTTAAATGATGCCAGCTAACCGAATCGGAGAATGTCCAATACAATCCATCACCCACAGGAATGTCATCGTTGGTATCGTAGGCCGCAGCAGCAAGGACTCTCCCATATGCCGCTATCATTGCCGAGAAACCCTTGCCCTCAAGATAATTGCTCCATGTTCTCCCGCCGTCGCAGGTTCTGGCTATCCCATTGCCAGTTGAAACCCAGACGCAGCGCCCATCCCATGCAAGGTCACCCATAGAATTAGACTGCGGTCCCGGAAGGCTATCAAGGTTTATGGTTATCGGAAGGGCAAAAGCCACAAAAGGTATCATTAGCACGATTAATATTATTTTTGTCGATGTCATCTTTTCGCTCTTTCTGCGAGAATTTTTTCGATTATCTCGAGGGTTTTTCGGGCGGAGTTATCCCATGTGAAACTCTTCGCCCACTTTATAGCACCGTCTCTTAGATTGTTTCTTAAGGATTCATCAGTGAGGATTTTGACTATCTTATCCGCAAGCGCATCGATGTCACCGTATGGATACAGCAACCCTGTTTCGCCATCACGAACGGCATCGCGCAAACCCGGGGAATTAGCCGCTACAACAGGAGTTCCACATGCGTTCGCCTCGACAACCGTAAGTCCCCAGCCCTCCTTGGATGAGGGATTTATCATCACCCAGAATCTATTGAGCCATTCTCGTTTTTTGTCCTCAGAAACAAACCCAGTAAATTTCACTTTATCACCGAATTCGAGTTCCCGTGCTATTTTCTCAAGCCTCGGACGGTCGTCACCATCCCCCACAAGCACCAGCTTCGCATCCGGGACCTTCTCAAGAACCTTCTTGAAAGCATATAGCAAGTGGTCAACACTTTTGTAGCGCTTCATCCTGCCAAGATACCCGACAAGTGGATAGCTTTCCTTGGGAACATCAGGCATAACATAGAATTTCTCGTGATTGACAGCGTTATAAACGAGATACAGATTTTCTCTTGGAAAGCCCTTGGAAACGAGGTCCTCAAGAGTGCTTGGAGAGTCAACTATAAACGGGATGTTCTTAATCCATCTAACAAACAGCTCCTCCATCACATAGACATACATCGCTATTGGGAACGAAGCCTCGATGAAGATGCTTTTCCCGAAAAGGTGATGGATTTTCCCTACAAGGGGGCGTTTGATAAATTTTATCGTGAAAAAAGGCAATTTATTCACATCAACCACCACAACATCAAAATCCATTTTCCGGAATCGGAAGAAATAATGAAAAGGGAAAACCCAGTTGAAATTAGGTCTCGAACCAGCCCTTATAACCTTTATGCCGTCGATTATTTCCTCTTTTTTGGCACCAGGAAAGCTGCAAGTGAACATCGTTACCTGATGTCCCCATTTAACTATTCTGCTGAATATCTCCTGAAGGTGAACCTCAGCACCGCCGGCTTGGGGATGCTTTATGTCCTGCCAGTTTACCACCAAAATTTTCATTTTATCCTCCTAAGCCACCAGTCAAGCGTGTCCGAAAGCGACTTCTCAAGCGGTATTTCGGGTTTCCAGCCAAGCTCGGAATTTATTTTCTCGTAGCTTCCGAACGACACCGGAATATCCACCGGACGCAATCTTTTCGGGTCCACCTCCACTTCGACCTGACAACCAGAAAGCTCAATTAAAATATCAAGAATCTCTCTTATCACAACGGCTTTTCCAGAACAAATATTGAAAATCCCTGTGGCTTTCCTTGATATAATAAGCTCATAAGCTCTAATAACATCGCGGACATCAGTAAAATCCCTTTTTGCGGAAAGATTCCCAACTAAAATTTTCGGTTCACTCTTTTTCTTCATTATGCCAGCTATTTGCTTTGCGAACGCAGAGACAACGAATTTTTCGCTTTGTCCGGGACCAATATGATTGAATGGTCTGGCTATGGCTATTTTGAGGTTCCATGTCTTGGCATACACCTGCGCAGTCAAATCAAGTGCTGCTTTAGTTGCGCTGTAAACTGATAGTGGCGCTACCGGAGAACTTTCAGTAAATGGCAACGCATTCGTCGAACTTGGCGCACCATACACAGCGGACGAACTAATCACGAGAACAAATGTTTCCGGCTTGTTTTTCCTGACCCACTCAAGAATCGCAAGATTCCCAAGGAGATTTACCCGCCAGGTTTTCATTGGGTCTTCTGTAGAATCGGGCACAAAGGTTATCGCGGCAAGAGCAACAATCGCGTCAGGCATTGTTTCATTAAGCACACGCTCCAACTCCTTTTCCATAGATATATCTAGTTGATAGTATTTAACATCATCAGAAAATATCGATTGCGGCGAAATATCCGCTGCGAAAACATCGTAACCTTTACTTAACAAAAGCGGCACCAGATGCGATCCCACAAATCCGCAAGCTCCTGTAACCAAAACTCTCATTTTAAGTGGTCATTTTTTGGCAAAGTTCAAGGTCGGACTCGACCATCATTTTAACGAGGTCCTTAATCAGGACTTTGGGTTCCCAGCCAAGTTTGTCTCTTGCTTTCGACGGGTCAGCAAGCAAATGATGAACTTCAGCCGGTCTAAAAAATCTTGGGTCAACTTCAACGAGTAATTTTCCTGTTTTTTTGTCGTAGCCTTTCTCGTCAAGCCCGCTACCCTCCCACACTACTTCGAATCCGGCATATCCGAAAGCGAGCTCAACGAATTCCCTTACTGAGTGCGCCTCTCCCGTTCCTATCACATAATCCTCTGGTTCGTCCTGCTGAAGCATCCTCCACATCATCTGGACATACTCGCCTGCGAATCCCCAATCTCGTTTGGCATCGAGATTCCCGAGCCTGAGCACATCCTGCAGCCCATACTTTATCCTCGCGACCGAATAAGTTATTTTTCGAGTAACGAACTCAAGACCTCTGCGAGGGGACTCGTGATTGAAAAGAATTCCAGATACAGCGAAAATTTGGAAACTTTCTCTGTAGTTCACCGTAATGAAGTGCGCGTAAACTTTAGATACACCGTATGGACTCCTCGGGTAAAAAGGTGTATTTTCGTTTTGGGGCATTTCCTTAACTTTACCGAACATCTCGGATGACGATGCTTGATAAAATTTGGCGTCGGGCTTTTCGTATCGCAAAGCTTCAAGTAATCTCGTTGTGCCCACCGCATTCACTGATGCCGTGTAAACAGGCTGGTTCCACGATGTAGGCACAAAAGACTGCGCCGCAAGGTTGTACACTTCATCGGGCTGAATCTCCTTTATTAAATTTGACAAGGACATCTGGTCGAGCAAATCACCCTGCACGATGTTTATTTTGTCCCTTATATGCTTTATTCTTTCGAAGTTAGCAGTGCTACTTCTTCGAACCATACCGTAAACTTCGTAACCTTTTTCGAGCAGGAATTCCGCAAGGTACGAGCCATCCTGACCAGTTATTCCTGTTATCAAAGCTTTTTTCTTTGCCATCTATTCCTCCCTGAAATTTTCGTCAATTAACTCGCACAAAGCATGTATTATCATTATATGGGCTTCCTGAATGCGGGGCGTACTATTATTTGGCACCACTATCGGGATATCGCATAATTCTTTCGCCTCACCACCGTCTCGCCCGAGAAGCCCAATGGTTACAAGACCTTTTTCTTTGGCTTTCTTCAGCGCAGAAATAATGTTTTTCGACATTCCGCTGGTAGTTATACCAATAAAAACATCGCCTCCCTCTCCGATAGCGTCTATTTGTCGCGCGAAAACCTGTTCGAAATCGTAGTCATTAGCTAACGCTGTAATCGTCGATGTATTCACTGTCAGAGCTACTGCTTTAAGAGGCTTTCTTTCACCACTGAACCTTCCCACCAACTCAGCCACCATATGCTGAGCATCCGCAGCACTCCCACCATTGCCCGCAGTGATAACCTTCCTACCCGAGCGCAATGAATTTACAATCAACTCTGCAGCCCGCGCGACACTTTTTGCCAAACTTTCATCTTTTGATATTAGACTAAAATTTTCTGCCGCTTCCCTAAGAATTTTTCGCGTTTTTTCGCCAAAATCTTTCATCTGACCTTAAAATAGATTTGCGAAAATTGGTGTCAAGTCAATAATTTATGGGTAGTTTTGGCATTTTCGATTGACTTTTTCTTATTCGGCGTTAAATTCGGGAAACATGAGAGCCGCGTGCAAAATAACTCTTTTAGGACTTGCACTATTTCTTGCAGGTTGTGCGGGAAAAATACAAACTACCAACGAGCTTTCCTACGAGGAAAAATTCAACAAAGCGCAAAAGCTTTTCAACGCTGGGAAGTATGACCAAGCCCTCGAAATTCTTTCGCAGCTAAAATTAAGCCCATCAATATGGGCAGATGATGCATACCTTCTTTCAGCCAAAATTCATTTGAAGAAAAAGGACTACGATAATGCGATTATTGAGCTTAATGGTCTCATATCGCAATACCGTCACAGTGACCTTGTTGAGGAAGCACGATTTCTTCTTGCGGAGGCGTATAGACTTCGCTCGCCTCGTGCTGAACTTGACCAAACATATACAAATAATGCTATAAACTTTTATAATCAATTTTTGGAATTATATCCATTTTCGCGTTTCGCGGATAGCGCCAAAGCTGGTCTGTCAAAGTGCTACGAAAAACTGGCTAAAAAACTATATCTTAATGCACTTTTATACTACAAATCGAAGCATGATTCCGCCGCGATCGTATATATAAATCAAATAAAAAATGATGAGAACTATTCAAAAACTATCTGGCGTTACTGGGCGGAGTTATTACTCGCAAAAATATACTATAAAAACAAGAAATTTGATAAAGCATTATCTATCATAAATTCTATTGCCTCATCAACGGATGACAAAAAGCTTCTTAAAAAGGTATATGCACTCAAGAATAAAATAGAAAATAGGTAGGGCTAATGAACCACCAAAACCTTCCTCACCACACTTCTTTTCCCGTTTACCACTCTTATAAAATATACCCC
>JAGGRZ010000107.1 GCA_021159335.1 bacterium | reverse complement strand
TTACCCGACAAGGAATTTCGCTACCTTAGGACCGTTATAGTTACGGCCGCCGTTTACCGGGGCTTCGGTTCACCGCTTCTCCCGAAAACTCGGGATAACGGCTCCCCTTAACCTTCCGGCACTGGGCAGGCGTCAGTCCCTATACTTCCCCTTTAGGGGTTAGCAGAGACCTGTGTTTTTGATAAACAGTCGCCAGGCCCGATTATCTGCGGCTCCTTTCGGCTTCGTAGGCGAGCTACTACACCTACTCGGAGCGCCCCATCTCCCGAAGTTACGGGGCCAAATTGCCGAGTTCCTTGAGGACGGATAACTCGTGCGCCTTTGGATACTCACCTCGCCTACCTGTGTCGGTTTGCGGTACGGTCACCCAGCCTTCAACGCTTAGGGGCTTTTCTCGGCAGCGTGGAGACCGGGCAGTTCCCCCGATTTTAATCGGGGTCCCCATCGGGTCTCGGAGTTTTATGTGGGCAAGGATTTGCCTCGCCCACCTCCTACGCCCTTAGACGCGGACGACCAGCGCCGCGCTGCCCTCTCCTTCTGCGTCCCCCCTTCGCTCCAGCTGGGTGGGGCCGGAATATTAACCGGCTTCCCATCACCTACGCCTTTCGGCCTCGGCTTAGGGGCCGCCTAACCCTGGGAGGACTGACCTTCCCCAGGAAACCTTAGGCTTTCGGCGAGCAGGGTTCTCACCCGCTTTATCGCTACTCATGCCGGCATAATCACTTCCCAGCGCTCCAGCAAGCCTCACGGTCTGCCTTCACCGCGCTGGGAACGCTCCCCTACCGCCAGGGCATGCAACGCATACCCTGACCCGCAGCTTCGGTACCAGGCTTAAGCCCCGATCATTTTCGGCGCAGAACCACTCGACCGGTGAGCTTTTACGCACTCTTTAAAGGATGGCTGCCTCTAAGCCAACCTCCCGGCTGTCTGCGCAGCCCCACATCCTTCACCACTTAGCCTGGATTTGGGGACCTTAGCTGGCGGTCTGGATTGTTTTCCTCACGGTGATGGAGCTTATCCCCCATCACCTCACTCCCGGGTATTGCGTGCAGGCATTCGGAGTTTGCCTGGGTTTGGTACCCTTACGGGCCCTAGCCCAAACAGTGCTCTACCTCCTGCACGGTCCACCCGAGGCTGCCCCTAAAGGCATATCGGGGAGAACCAGCTATCTCCGGGCTTGTTTGGACTTTCACCCCTACCCACAGGTCATCCACGAGCTTTTCACCGCTCTGAGGTTCGGGCCTCCGTCCGGTATTACCCGGACTTCACCCTGCCCATGGGTAGCTCGCCCGGTTTCGGGTCTACTCCCAGCCACTTTGACGCCCTGTTCGGACTCGCTTTCGCTACGGCTCCCCGCCTGAGGCGGTTAACCTGGCGACTGAGAGTAACTCGCCGGCTCATTATTCAATAGGCACGCCGTCAGCCGCCTCCCAATACTGCCTCCGAAGAGGCATGAGAGGCAAGCCTCCGACCGCTTGTAGGCACACGGTTTCAGGTTCTTTTCACTCCCCGCACTGGGGTTCTTTTCACCTTTCCCTCACGGTACTAGTGCACTATCGGTCGCCACCGAGTATTTAGCCTTGGAGGGTGGTCCCCCCAGATTCGGACGGGATTCCACGTGTCCCGCCCTACTCGGGAACATTGCCGACGGAGTCTCCTAGCCTTTCGCCTACGGGGCTTTCACCCTCTCTGGCCTACCTTTCCAGGTAGTTCGGCTAGGCTGGAGATTTGTAACTCCGCGACCCTCACGCCGGTCGGGTCCGGCAATGTCCCACGACCCCGCTGCGGCAACGGCCGGCGCCTTCTACGCCGCAGTCGGTTTAGGCTCTTCCCCGTTCGCTCGCCGCTACTAAGGGAATCTCGGTTGATTTCTTTTCCTCCGGGTACTGAGATGGTTCAGTTCCCCGGGTTCGCCTCACACCCCTTATGTATTCAGGGTGTGATATCCCTTGACGGGATGGGTTTCCCCATTCGGAGACCCCCGGATCTACGGTTGCTGCCACCTCCCCGGGGCGTATCGCCGGTAGCCGCGTCCTTCATCGCCTGGTGGCGCCTAGGCATCCACCGTGCGCCCTTAGTATCTTAACCAAAACCCTCTCGCCATCGAGTATCCAGCGCAAAATCTTCCTCTTAAATTTTCAAAGACCAAAACCTCAATTTTCGCAAACTAAATTATAAATTTGACACTACAACCTGTCAAGGGAAAATTGTTAATCCTCCCCCGAATGAAAGGATAATTATTTTATCACTACACTCCCTAAACCTTTGTAGTTACTTTAGGAAAAGAATCTTTTTTGAGACAACCTTTCTTCCCGAAATTCTAACGACAACACTATAAATCCCAGATTCAAGCCTCCCGCTCGAATACCTGTCCGCATTCCATTTAAATGATACTGTCCGCCCAGAGACTAATTTCCCCAACTCCTTAGAATAAACTTTTCGTCCAAAAATATCGTAAATATCAACCTCGCCTCCGCCCGATATATCCGGAGTAAACATAAAATTAACCTCCGAGTTAAACGGGTTGGGGTATGCCTTAAAGTCCGATTTTGAAGGTCTAAGTCTATTACTTCGAACCTTGGTGCCAATGGGTGTTAGAACCAGGTACCAATAAACAGGGGGAGGAACAGTCTCAAAGGTTGTATCCCGATAATCTCTCCCATCCGGACCATGAGTAACATACTCAACGCTTCCATCTATGTATTTTATCTGGACGAAGAAAGAATCATGAATAGATGCGGTCATCGGCATCGAATCAGGCATCAGAATGCTTGCGAAATTATTGGGCCACGCATGCCAAACCTGCGGCGATAATGTATCTGGTCTTACTCGTGGTAGCACATTGTTCCAACCAGGGGTGCTTATCGTATGCATCACTGTTCGTCTCCAGCCCAAAGAACTATCCTTGGCCCAGAATTTAAGAATGTAGCCTCGCCATGTAGAATCGTTGTTAGTTGTCCCCAAAGGAGTAGCATCAAGCGAATCGGAGTAGCAATGAGCCTCACCTGTGCTGTCAATCTCGCCAAGACAAAAATAGAACACCAATAGCGTGAATGAACTATTGGCTTTTGAGCCCGATATAAAAGAAGAGTTCCCAGGAACTGTATTGATGTCCTGAGAACCCCAAACCATAGAGCCCAATAATGTCAAACACCCTATAGCAACGACTAACAGTCTCATTTATTTCCTGCTTTCGGGATTACTTAATAAATGTCATTTTCTTCTTATCAAGCAACTGACCATTTACAATAAACTTATAGAAGTACACGCCCGAGGGCACAGGCTTTCCGGCATCATCCGTGCCGTCCCAGACTACTTTATAGCGTCCCCTCTCGCGGAAGCCGTCCGCAAGAATTTTAACCCTTCTCCCCACTATATCGGTAACCAGAAGTCGCACTCTGCATTCACCCGGGACTGAATACTCTATCGATGTCGATGTATTGAACGGGTTCGGCGTGTTCTGACCCAGATAAGGCCTTTCAGGAATAACAGAGTAGGGCTCAGTAGTTTTCAAAACGCTGGTGTCTATCAGCACAACTTTCCACTCAACCATGGAGGATGTCGGCGTGAGGACCGAGTCGAGGTAGTAAACTCCTGAATCTTGATATGTAGTGTAACTCTCGAACATAGTATCGACCACATATATTTTGACGAACATAGAATCACCGGAGGCTACTGTAAGCGGGTTTCCATCGCGCTTCTTAACATTCGCGAAATTATTAAACCAAACATGAACACCAGCTATAGTTGAGCAACTTGCGCAAACCGTACATCGTTCACAAGGTATAACCACATTCCAACCAGGAGTATTAACATAATGCGTGTCCGATACTTCATAGCTGTTCGATGAGTCCTTCATCCAAAACATCAGCACAAAACCGTGCCACACGGTGTCTGATGTAGTAGTATCAGTATCAGGCAACCAAGCGTTCTGACATGTCGTTGTGCACGATGAGAAGGAATATGTCGTGGAACATGTATTACAAACGCCCACCGTTTCGCTGGCGCAATGAGCGTTCCCGCTGCTGTCAAGGAAACCAAGGCAAAAGTTTATTTTAAGCAAAAAGTAAGGCATCGACATTATCGATTCCCTTTGATGAGCAGGCAAGTTAGCTTTTTTCTCAACAGGGGTAGCTGCACTAACAACTGATATCCCAAGAAAAACCGTTAAAATAATCGGAATAAACATCTTTTTCATAATTCCCTCCTTATATCGATATAATTATATTTCGATATCATGCTTACGGGCAAGCAGGCCAATGACCACCTGAACCCTGAATAAGCACTATCAACGGCTCGCCCGGATAAACATATCCACCAACATTGTACCACATCGGTCCAAGCTTTATGGCTAAGGGTTCAATATATGGTGGGCTCGCCACCCATCTATACAAAGCCAAAGCATCAATGCCCGGACGGCTATCTATATCCTGGGCAAGCAAGTTCGCTGGAAGAGGATAAGAACCGTGAAGGTCAATAAGCGTGTTGTATTCCTGATAGGGAACAGCAAAAATGTTATATCCCGCTGCCGTGCCCGTCTTTTTGGTAAAATAAAAGCAAGTATCCTTGGGAACAGTGCCGTAATATGCATAATAGGTTCCATTATTAGAATTATATCCAAGGCTCCAGATCAAAGTATCACCTGCGGAGAATGTGTCGGCAAGATAAATAATGTAAGCCCTTCCCGGTTTCACCGTTCCGAAGTTGTACCAAGTGCCGAACATCTTCATCGCCAACACATCTTCTGTCTGATTAGCTGCGTTCCATTTATAGATGTATTCACAGCCGGGAATCTTTTCAGCTAAATATCTTGCCTGATTACCATGAGATTCAACATCGTGGTCAACTAAAGGATACGAAACAATGTTTCTCGTGTAGCTTGAGCTATACACCACGAGCCGCTGGTCATACTCGCCGACAGGAGCCGATGGTCTATCCGATGTGTGTCCAAGCGAATCCTGTGCTACGACTGTATAAAAATAGTTCACATCAGGGTCGCCAACACCTTTGCTGCTCGAAACCAAAACTGTATCAAAGAATCTATCATATGTCGTATTGCTCGTCCCAGTCCAGTTGTAATTTCCTGAGTCGGCATAGATAGCGCTCTCTATAGGGTCTATCATCAATGTGGAGTCACTTCCGAACATCGTTATATCGTCCCAATCGAAAAGCGCCCATGGTGCACGATATACGAACCATGTCTCACCCCTGTCCTCTGGACCTGGACCTACAGCGTTTATCTTCACATATTCGCTATCAGTAGTCCTATTTATTTCGTCAACATAAATTAGCGGCGACGGCGGTCCAGGCGGCTGCCTTAATGTGAGAAAGATGAATACATGTGCGGCTGTATCTGTATAAACTACCGTCGGTGCAGAGGGCACACCACCTGATGGCCCAGAACCTCCCCCCGCTGAGAAAGCTATACCCACAAATAACAAAATAGCAGAAAACACCGTTATCGGCTTAAACATTAAGTCACCTCCTGTATTCCTCGATTAGCATTTATAAACTTTTTTAAAACATATTTATAATACAATAATTGTCAAGACATTTTTAAGACGCATGTTCCGTTTCTATAACCTCAAAATCATCGCCTTCGGTTTTCACTGACGATTTCTCTATTTTTTTCGTCGGCGTGAATTTAAGCGATTCCCCGCCTTTGGCAACATCAACTTTTATCACATGGTTCCACGGTATCTCACCAGAAAGCAGCTTCTTTGAAAGCGGACTTTCTATATGTTGCTGAATGGCTTTTTTAAGCGGTCTCGCACCCATTTTGGGGTCGTAACCACGCTTAGCTATCCATTGTCGCGCCCTATTAGTAAGCTCTATGACCAGCCCTTTATGCTTTATACGCTCGTTTATCTCAGCTATCTGAAGATCGACTATCTTTTCTATATGCTCAAGCGTTAGAGCGTGGAATATTATTATCTCATCAATCCTGTTTATAAGCTCTGGACGAAGTGTCTTTTTAACATTCTGCATCAATGTGTTCTTTATCTGCTCATAGTCAGCCAGCCCCTCGCTCCCCTCAAATCCCAAGCGAGCCGAAACAAGCTGCTCGGTTCCGATGTTGGATGTCATTATAATGATAGTATTCCTAAAGTTTATTCTGCGTCCGAAACTATCGGTTAAAAATCCCTCGTCAAGAATCTGAAGCAGAAGGTTGAATACCTCGGGATGAGCTTTTTCTATCTCATCGAAAAGGACCACCGAATACGGATGTCGTCGCACAGCCTCGGTAAGCGTTCCTCCCTCCTCGTAACCAACATACCCCGGCGGAGCACCGAGAAGTCGAGAAACGGAGAACTTCTCCATGTATTCAGACATGTCAATCCTGTGAAGCGCATCGAGCGTTCCGAACATAAACTTGGCGAGAACTTTGGCCAGCTCGGTTTTCCCCACACCAGTCGGTCCCAAAAACAGAAAACTTCCCATAGGGCGATTAGGATTGCCAAGTCCTGCGCGAGAACGCCTTATAGCATCTGCCAATGCCCGTATAGCTTCCTCCTGCCCTATAACATGTTTTGACAGCTCCTCCTCAAGCTTCAGAAGCCTCGTCTGGTCCTCCTGGCTCAGCTCTTCAACAGGTATGCCTGTCATTCTGCTGCAAACTTTGGCCACATGCTGAGCAGTCATCGTTGGTCGGTGAAGGTCACGCTGTTTCTGCCAATTCCTTTGCTCCTCCGCAAGTTTTCCGCGAAGGAACCTCAACTCGTCACGAATGGAAGCCGCGCGCTCGTAATCCTGCTCCATTATTGCCATTTGCTTCTCTTTCTCCTTTATCGCGATCTTTTCCTCAATTTCGACGAGATACTTCGGTTTAACATAGGTCGCAAGATTTAGCATGGCACCGGCCTCATCTATAAGGTCGATAGCTTTGTCAGGCTGCTGCCTGTCCTGGATGAACCTGTCTGAAAGCCTTACCGCAGTCTCAATAGCCTCATCTGAAATCTTTATCTTGTGGTGCTCCTCATAATAAGGACGCAACCCCTGAAGAATCTCTATTGTTTCCTGATAATTAGGCGGTTCAATAAGTATCGTCTGGAATCTCCTCTCAAGCGCGCCGTCTTTTTCTATGTACTTACGGTATTCCTCAGCAGTAGTGGCTCCTATAACTTGCAATTCACCTGATGCGAGAAGCGGTTTAAGAATATTTGAGGCATCCAGCGCCCCTTCAGCACCACCCGCGCCGACTATGGTGTGAAGCTCGTCTATGAAGATTATTATATTTCCGTCGGCTATTATCTCATCTATAACGGACTTTATTCTTTCCTCGAATTGCCCACGATACTTCGTTCCTGCAACCATTGCCGCCAGGTCGAGTGCAACGACACGCTTATTTTGCAAAAGATAGGGGACATCCTTCCTCGCTATTTTTTGTGCTAACCCTTCAACTATAGCCGTTTTCCCGACACCGGGCTCACCAATAAGAACTGGATTGTTTTTCTTTCGACGACAAAGCACCTGAATAACTCTTTCGATCTCCCTTTCGCGCCCTATGACAGGGTCGAGCTTATTTTCGAGAGCCTGTGCAGTTATATCACGGGAAAAACTGTCGAGAGCCGGGGTTTTTCCTGTTGATGTGCGGCGCCTTTGATGTTCAGCGGTTTTAAGCGATGTTAAGTATCTATACGCATCGCGGTAAGTAAACCCAAACCTTTTAAGAATCTGAGCCAGCGAACTTTCCGGGTCTTTTATAAGTGCAAGAAGCAAGTGCTCGGTTCCCACCCTCGGCGAACCAGTGTTCCTCGCCTCAACAGCAGCAAGCTCCGTTATCCTTTGTGCACGAGCAGTCATAACTATATTGCCGACGAAAAAGCTTTCGCCGCCCATCCCAATCATGTCCTCTATTATCCGCTGGACCTCGTCAGGGTTTACATTGCCTTGAAGCATTATTTCAACTGCAGTATTGTTGCCGTGACGGATTATGGCGAGCATTATATGCTCGGGGATAACATAACTGTTACCCAATCTTGCCGCTTCCTCGCGGGCAAGGTCGAGAACTTTTTTGTAATTTTCTGAATAAATTATAGACATACAAACATCACCTCTTTTATTTTTACTACTTCCTACTATTAAAATAATTCAATTCGGTTTGACTTCAAGAAAAACTTTTACAAAAATTCATTATTTTTTATTTTTTATGTCATTACGCAAATTTTTTATGAAATTACTCAAAGTCATCTGACCCAAATCACCAACACCATGCCTTCGGACGGATACCGTTCCTGCCTCAACCTCTTTGGCTCCCACAATAATCATATATGGTATCTTGCGCACTTCCGCGGCTCGGATTTTGTAACTAATCCTCTCGGAAGAATCGTCCAATTCAACTCTTAGGTCTTCATTGAATAGCTTACTATAAACTTCCCTTGCATAGCCAATGTATTTCTCGCTGACAGGTAACACAACAACCTGAACAGGCGCAAGCCATACTGGAAAGTTTCCTGCATAATGCTCAACGAGAGTCGCGAAAAATCGCTCTATAGAACCGAGAAGCGCACGATGAATCATGTAAGGACGCTTTGGCGTACCGTCTTTGTCTATGTATGTCATGTCAAAGCGTTCCGGCAGGTTAAAATCGAACTGAATCGTCGAACACTGCCACGCCCTGCCAAGTGCGTCTTTAAGAACTATATCTATTTTTGGACCGTAAAATGCTCCGCCACCCTCATCAATTTCATACGGAAGTTCGAGAGCTTCTATTGCTTCTTTAAGTGAATGTTCGGCCAAATCCCAATCCTTTGGGTCTCCAACGAATTTCTCTGGTCGTGTGGAAAGGTATATCTTGAAGTTCTCAAAGCCGAATGTGCGTAAAATGTAAAGCGAGAATTTCAATACCTCCCTTATCTCATCTTCCACCTGATCGGGTCGGCAAATAATGTGAGCATCATCCTGCGTGAACCCGCGAACCCGAAGCAGACCATGTAGAACACCGCTCCTCTCGTAACGATAAACAGTTCCAAGTTCCGCCCATCTTATGGGAAGTTCACGGTATGAATGTCGTTTTCTGTTGTAAAGCTTGATGTGAAACGGGCAGTTCATCGGCTTAACGAAGTATTGCTGTCCCTCGAACTCCATCGGTGGATACATGTATTCTTTGTAAAATTCAAGATGCCCGCTTTGTTGCCACAGCACCGACCGTCCAATGTGAGGAGTGTAGATAAGCTTGTATCCATGTGCTCGATGTTCTTTCCGCCAGAAATCCTCGATAACCTCTCTTACTGCTGAACCGTTTGGGGTCCAGAGGACGAGCCCTGGTCCTACTGATTGGTCGAACATAAAAAGGTCGAGTTCTTTACCGAGCCTTCTGTGGTCTCGCTTCTCAGCTTCCTCCCTAATTTTAAGAAACTCATCGAGCTGGGACTTTTTGGGAAACGATATACCGTAAATTCTCTGAAGCATTGGATTGCGCTCATCGCCACGCCAGTAGGCGCCAGCTATAGAAAGCAATTTAAAATACTTTATGTATCCCGTAGATGGGACATGCGGTCCACGACAAAGGTCAACGAAATCACCGACGATGTATATGCTTACAGTCTCGCCCTCAGGAATCTCTGAAAGGATTTCGAGTTTGTAGCTCTCTCCAGCTTCATCAAAGATTTTATATGCTTCTTCTTTGGATACTTCTTTTCTGATAAACGGAAGGTCAGCTTTTATTATTTCCATCATTCGTGCCTCAATCTTTTCGAGGTCGGCTGGGGTGAACGGTTCTTTCTTGTCGAAATCGTAGTAAAAGCCCATATCAATGGCAGGACCTATCGCTACTTTCACATCTGGAAAAAGGTCTTTCACAGCATGTGCCATGACATGCGCCGTTGAGTGCCAGAATGTCTCTTTGCCTCGCTGATCATCGAATGTTAAAATCCTAAAGCTAATAGGTTCAGCAATGTTTTCGGGAAGCGGGCGAGTTAAATCCCAAAGTTTGCCGTCAACGACTGCTACCAGCGCAGCCTTTGCAAGCCGCTGAGAAATCCTTTCAGCGAGGCTTAACGGCGTCGCACCCGCTTCATATTCAAGCTCAGAGCCATCTGGAAGTTTCGCTTTCATAACAAATCCTCTCAAATTATATTTAGTATTCGCAATTTATTGAAAATCGAACTTGTGTCAATAAATTGAACCAAAAAAGCAGGCATGAGGAGAAATATGAGAAGAATATTCGTAGCAATAATAGCAATGGCCACGATTAGTCTGACATGGGCACAGTATGATATTTTCACGCAAAAAGGCGAAAAAATTAACCTCGATTCCCTCGTCACGCTTCTATCAAACTACGATGTGGTGTTCTTTGGCGAGAAACACGATGACCCTGTCGCGCATAAACTTGAGCTTGAAATATTTAAGAACCTATCGAAAAAATGGGGTAAAATCGCTCTTTCCCTCGAAATGCTTGAGGCAGACGCACAACCTGTCGTTGATTCATACATATCTGGCAAAATAAGCGAGAAGGAATTCAAAGAAAAAGTTAATTTGTGGCCAAACTACGACTCCGACTACCGTCCATTGGTGGAATTCGCCAAATCCAACGGAATCCATGTTATAGCTGCGAACATTCCTCGCAGGCTGGCGAACATGGTTGCCAAAGGTGGCATTAAAGCTTGGAATTCGTTGAACAATGAGGATTTAAGCCTGATACCTCGAATGACCTACTTTTTCAACGACAAATACAGGGAACTTTTCGAAGCTACCATGAAAAACAACCCCATGATGAAGCACATGAAAAATGTGTCCATAGAGAATCTTTATCACGCCCAATGCGTTAAAGACGAGAAAATGGCGGAATCAATATCAGATTTTCTGAGAGAACATCCTGATTACCATGTTTTTATGTGCAACGGAAGTTTTCACAGTGATTATCATCTTGGCATAGTGCAGAAACTTTCGATAAGAAACCCAAACTTAAGAGTCGCAACTATATCGGCAATACCAGTCCCCAAACTTGCAAAAATTAACCCAGAAGCATACCTTGACCGCGCCGACTTCGTTATCCTTACATTCCACGGGAAAAACAAAAAAGATTCGGAGGGCAGCAAATGAAAAAACTTACCTGTGTGACAACTATTTTCGCATTTTTTCTTCTAATTAATGCGTGGCAATTATCACTCAAGATATCGGAAAAGCCCTCATTCACGCTCGCTATTGGAATGAAGGATAGCGCTACGGATTTATTTGACCCACGCATAGATCGGGCTGCACCGCCCATACTTCCAACGGGGATTTTCCCTTATATGCCAATCTGGGACAAAAAATACCCCTACATACGCTCTTTGTGGTGGGACATTCGCTCGCCCAAGGATAGCGCAACATGGAAAATAATAATCCACAACATGAAAGACAGCGTAACAATCACATGGCCCAACGATTCACTCCCGAAAGGAAAACTAACAATAAACAATTACGACATGCGGAAACTGGCTGGGAAATTTAAAGCACCACCGAATGATACGATAATCATCATAAAATACTTTAAAAAGCCACTGGGAAGTTTTCTCCCCGGTAACATAAAATTCTCGCTCCCCGATGATGCAAAAAATGTTAGCATAGTTATAGTTGATGAAGGGGGAAATTTGCAGGACAGGGTTGAATTAGGTTCCCTTAAGGCAGGCGAGCATTCCATCTCGTGGCAACCCAAGAAGACGGGCGACTCGGGCAAATTCTATTATTTCGCTATCATAGCTGACGGAAAACAGGTCGATTCAGGAAGGTTTTCACCAGCGGGGAAGAAGTAATATATCAACTCCAGTTGTTTAGACCTCACCTCGGCACATAAATTTTCCCATCATTCGGCACCAAGAACCAATACCCTTTGCCTGGTCGAAGCGAATCGGGAACAACATAAGAACCCGTGCTGTCCAGTTCAAATATCCCGAGAATCCAAGTCCCAACAACGCCAACCGACCTAGTATCTACCGCAAAACTCGGACAACCAAGCAAATTCCAGCCAGCAAAAATATCCGACTTATACCTTGGGAACCGCACACCAGAAATCACCAAAATAGTGTCCCGAGCACTGTAAACATAGTAGC
>JAGGRZ010000106.1 GCA_021159335.1 bacterium | reverse complement strand
GATGCTAAAACTTGAAGATGTATGGGTTAAAGTTGACGGTAGGCTGATAATAAAAGGTGCCAGCCTGAAAATAAATTGTGGTGAAACTCATGTCCTTTTCGGACCTAATGGCTCTGGCAAAACTACGCTCATTAAGGCAATAATGGGATTTCAGCGATATAAAGTTATCAAAGGGAAAATCTACTTTAAGGGCGAGGACATTACCGACCTTCCATTAAGTGAGCGCGCAAAGCTGGGGATAGGAATATCGTTTCAGGAAGCGCCTGCGATAACTGGTGTTAGGCTGGGACAATTGCTCGATGTTATTTCGAACAACAAAAACCATGATGAGTTAAAGCAATTTATCGATGGGCTGCGACTCGGTCAGCATATAAATCGTGAAGTTAATGTTGGTTTTTCTGGCGGTGAAAAGAAGCGTGCGGAGATACTTCAGCTCCTTGCCCAGGACCCCGACCTTGTGCTTCTTGACGAGCCCGAATCCGGTGTGGACATAGAAAACATCGAGTTGATAGGAAAGTTTATAAACAAGTTGCTCCAGAAAGACATTCCACAAAATGAGATGATACCTGATGGCAGAAAGAAGTGCGGGCTTATCATTACTCACACTGGTCACATACTCGATTATGTTACCGCTGACAAAGGGTATGTCATGCTTGCAGGCAAAATCGTTTGCTCTGGTAACCCCTGGGACCTTCTTAAACAAATAAGAAAAAACGGATTTGGAAGGTGTGAGGAGTGTTTTAGAATAGAGCTTGGAAAGGCGGGATATGGGCGAAAAAGTCAATAAAAAACTTTCCGATGTTGACCTTGAAAAACTTGAGCGGGTTGGGTTTGACCCCGCTGCCAAGGAAAGAACCGGCTCGTTTATGATAGTTAATGATGAGGTTGCTGAGTCCTCTTCAAAGTTTGAGGGGGTAGAGGTTTTAGGGCTTCCAGCAGCGCTTAAAAAGTACGATTGGGCGAAGGATTACCTCTGGTCTCTCGTCGAGCCCGAGAAAGATAAGTTCACAAAGTTTGTGAGGCAGCGTGAACGGGAAAAAGGGGTTGTAGGACAGTGGCTAAGGGTGAAGAAAGGAACAGTATCGAAAGAGCCGTTTCAGAGTTGCTTTTTTATAAAAATAGAGCGGTTTCTTCAGGCGATTCACAACATAATAATAGTTGAGGATGATGTTGAGTTTCACATTATAAGCGGTTGCGCGATAGCTTCTTACCTTAATGCAGGAATGCACATTGGTATAACTGAGATTTTTATTGGCAAGAACTCTACCCTTTCTTATACCATGATTCACGATTGGGCACCACAGGTTGAGGTTCGTCCGCGGACTGGTGTTAAAGTCGACGCTGGAAGCAAGTTTATATCTAACTACATATCTTTGAGGCAGACCAAAATGACTGAATCGTATCCTACTGCCTGGCTTATAGGTGAGGGAGCCTCTGCGAAGTTTTCCACGCTTATACTTTCCCCTGAGGGGTCGACATACGATTTGGGTTCACGCATATATCTTGCGGCGCCAAACACGAGCGGTGAGTCCATATCACGCAACATTTCAAAGGGTGGTGTTGCGATATCACGCGGACACATAATAGCTAATGCCCCAAATACTCGTGGGCACATAGAGTGCAATGGTTTGTTTCTTTCTGAAGGCGGCATGATTGATGCTATTCCTGAGCTTACAGCGAATGTTCCCGACACTGACCTTTCTCATGAGGCAGCTCTCGGGCGGATCGATGAGGAGAAGCTTGAGTATCTTATGGCGCGAGGACTATCTCGCGATGAGGCAACACAACTTATAATAAAAGGATTCCTCGACGTCGGTATTCTTGGTTTGCCGCCAAAGCTTGAGGAAGAGGTGAAGCGCAATATCGAGATAATGGAGCAGGCTGCATTGTAAAACGAGATAATTATGGGTTTTACGCGATAAATTTCTGCAAAACCATTTCCAGCCACAAAATTTTTGGTTAAATTTCCACTATGATAGACTTTGCATCGGAATTGAATGAGCAACAATTTGAGGGCGTTAGAGCTATTGATGGTCCAGTATTGGTTCTTGCGGGGGCTGGTTCGGGCAAGACGAGGATGTTGACTTACAAACTTGCCTATCTCGTTTATGAAGTTGGTGTTCCACCATATTCGATACTTGCCGTTACATTCACCAACAAGGCTGCGCGCGAGATGCGACAGCGAGTCGAGCAACTTCTTGGAATAAACCTTTCGAATGCCTGGGTGGGGACATTTCATTCCATGTGTGGGAAAATCCTTAGGAAAAGCGGGGAAGCAATAGGGATACCGAGGGATTTTGTTATCTATGATGCGGATGATTCCGTGCAACTGGTGAAAGAGGTGATAAGCGATTTTGGGCTCGACCCACGGAGCCTTGAACCTAAGAAAATTGCCCATGCTATAAGTGCTTTAAAGAGGAAGCTTATTTCACCCGATGAATTTCTCGAGAGAGCCAAAACGCCAGCAGAGCGCACCATCGCAAAAATTTATGCGCGCTACGACGAGCTTCTTAGAAAGGCTAAAGCAGTGGATTTTGACGATATGATTTTACTTGTGGTGAGAATGTTCCGAACACGAAATGAAATAAGGCAACGATATAGCGAGGAGTTCCAGTATATTCTCGTCGATGAGTTTCAGGACACTAATGAATCGCAATTCGCTTTTTTGAGGGAGTTAACAAGGACTCATCAAAACATTACTGTCGTTGGAGACGATGACCAATCTATATATTCGTGGCGAGGAGCGCAGTTAAGAAACATACTTGACTTTCCAAAGTATTACCCTGGCTGCAAGATAATCCGTCTTGAGAAAAATTATCGTTCCACAGCGCATATTCTTGAGACAGCGAGCGTTGTTATAGCGCACAACAGGATGCGCCATGCAAAAAGGCTTTATACTACTGCACCGGCTGGTGAGCGTGTGAAGCTTGTCCGTGCACCTGATGATTACGCTGAGGCACGCTATGTGGTTCAGAGAATTGTGGATTTAATGGATGAGGGGATTCCCGCAGGTGAGATAGCAGTGCTTTATCGTATTAATGCGCTTTCAAGGCTTTTTGAGCAGGAGTTAAGGCAACGCGGAATACCGTATGTAGTAGTAGGCGGCGTTGGATTTTACGAGCGCGCTGAAATAAAAGATATACTCGCTTACATAAGACTTTTGATAAACCCAGCAGACGATGTTTCACTTCGCAGGATAATAAACACTCCCCGCCGTGGCATAGGGGCAACTACTATTCAAGCTATAGCTGAGCTGGCGGAATCGGCGGGTGTATCCATGTATGAAGTTATTTCAAGCGGGGAACCATTGCCAATAAGACCCAAACAGCGAAAATCAATCGAAGCGTTCGTAGAGCTTATAGAGGACCTGAAAACAGACATAGACAGTGTTTTGCCGTCGGTTTTGATACAGGAAATTGTTGAGCGGACAGGCTATGTGAGGCAGTTGATGGAGGAGGATTCAATACAGGCGCGGGCAAGAATCGAGAACATAGGTCAGCTTGTCGCCGCTGCCCAGGAGTTTGAGTCGCAAAGTGATGAGCCTACGATACTAAACTTTCTTGGTTCCGTTACGCTTATGACCGATGTGGACCGCTGGAAAAAGGGCGAGGATGTCGTTAATTTAATGACCATCCATGCTGCTAAAGGCCTTGAGTTCGAGGCAGTGTTTGTAGTGGGGCTTGAGCTTGGGGTTTTTCCTCTCACGAGGGCACTTCAGGACGACGAACAACTTGAGGAGGAGAGACGGCTTTTTTATGTGGCTTTAACGAGGGCTAAGAGGTTTGCTACGGTTACCTACACGATTCAGCGGTCGCGTTTTGGTTCAGTTGAGGAGCTGGGTAGGTCGCCTTTTATCGACGAACTTCCTCAGGATAAACTTGATGTTGTAGACCTTGTTCCGGAAGGCTCAATTGTTTTCAGCAGCGTCGAATACTATCGCCCAAGGGAGGAGGTTTATGATACAGGGTATTCGCCGGGTATAGTTGTTTGGCATCCGTTCTTTGGTAAGGGGGTGGTTATGGAGGTTCGTGGAGCGGGTGAGAGAACGATAGTAACGGTTGATTTCCCGAATTTCGGGCGTAAAAAACTTGTGGCAAAATTCGCCAAGCTTAAAATAGTGAAGGAAGCGTAGGGAGGAGTATGACGAGAAAGCATAAATCATGGCGTGAAAAACTTCACGACAGCAAGGACCTGCCAAAGGTGGTGGAAATTCCCGAGAAAATGAAAGCGCGTGTTGGCGAGGGGACTATGGTTATTCCGGCACCTATTGAGGTTGACGAAATAATGCGAAAAGTACCTAAAGGAAAACTCATTACTGTTGCAGAGATACGCAGATTTCTTGCGAAAAAGCACGGTGCCACCATTGGTTGTCCGCTAACAACCGGGATATTCATTAACATAGCCGCCAATGCAGCTGAGGAGTCTCGTGAAGCTGGAGAAACCGAGATAACACCCTACTGGCGAACGCTTAAAGCCAAGGGTGAACTTAATCCCAAGTTTCCCGGTGGTGTCGAGCGACATAGGCGACTGCTTGAAGCTGAGGGACACACGGTGATTAGGCGTGGTAAAAAGTATTTTGTGGCTGATTATGAAGCACATTTGGTATCCGAGGATGAAATTCTTGGACGGTAAGAGAAGCACGAAATGTATTGATAGCTTAGTGAGGTAGAGCTGATATTATATTTTTACAAAAACTTTTCGATGATTTTTCTGAGCGCTTTAGCTTTGTCTGTCTCGTCAAGTTTTGCTTTTTCGATTGCCTCTTTTAGTATTTGAATTGAGCGGTCATAAACTTTGCGATTAACTGGATATGGATGTCCATCCTTGCCACCATGAGCGAACGAATATCTTGCCGGGTCCTCAAACGATGGTGGTTTACCAAGAAGCAGCTCGGATAGCAGTGCCAGTGCTCTTATCGTTGCTGGTCCCACTCCTCGCAGTGAAACGAGTTTTTCATAATTTTCTGGATTCTCCTCGTGGATTTTATGGAATATTTTTTCGAGTTTTTCAGCGTTTACATCCAGAAGGGAGACATAATGTCGTCGCGGAAGGGTTAGCTTTCTTTCCGGGAGTGTTTTCGTTTCGTTGCTAAAAAGCGAAAGTTGCATGCCATATGGTTTTTCCTCAAAAATTCGCGATGCTGATTTTAGCTCTTTAACGAGTGATTCGGGCGGCTCTTTTGTTAGCATGACCGAGCCATTTCTTGCCGGTGCTGACTTTTTGGCGGTCATATCGAGCGCATCACCTACCGCCTCAGCTGCTATTGCCTCGTGTGGTTCCTCGACAAAACTTTTTAGAGAAAATGAAAGCCAGTGGTATCGCCTCGCGAAAGCGTTTTCTTCGTTCATGCCCTGCTGGATCACTGCCCATTCTCCTTGCGGTGTGAAGACCATCGTGTGATGATAAAGCTGGTATCCATCCTGTAGCACTGCGCTGTCAACTTTTGCTGCCATTCTGCTTGCATAGATGAGGCTGTCAGCTTCAAATCCCAGTTTGTCGGCATATGTTGCTATTTCAAGCGGTGTCTTTCTCGATGTGGCACCTTTGCCACCCACAACTATTATCCCAAGGTCTCGCTCAGTTCCTTTAAGCGCTACTTTCAGCGCGCCCATAACGGTAGTTGTTACGCCTGACGAATGCCAATCGAAACCGAGGACGCATCCGAATGCCTGGAACCAGAATGGGTCGGACAGCCGTCTGAGAACCTCTTTTGGACCGTAAAGGATTACCATGGACTCGATTATGGCTCTTGAGAGTTTGACCATTCTCTCAAAAAGCCATCTTGGTGCCTTTCCCCCGTGAAGTGGTAATTTTGCCGTTCCGGTGCGTTTCATTTCTATTAAAAAATTTTAATTCTTATTATTAAAATGAGAATTTTTTCTTGAAAATCAATGGAATTTGAATATTTTTTAATAAAGGTAAAAACAGGGGGTGAGCAATGAGGAAGATTTGTGTTGTTGCTTTGTTGATGCTTTTTATTGTTGGCATTGCGTTTTCCGACACAGTTACCGTTCAGGGGGATGCTTATCTTGAGGGCTCAACGAATCATGCAGGAATAAAGGTTTTGTTCAGGCGAATCGCGCCTTTTGCTTTCGTTGACTCGACCACGACCAATTCTTCTGGGCATTATACAAAACAAATTCCTAAGGGTGTATATAATATTGTATTTTCTAAAGTTGGTTACAGAACGGATTCTATTTCTTCGCGGTCGATATATAGTTCACTAACACTGCCAAATATAACGCTTCGATATGTAGGTTTGTCCGGCAACATCAGCGGAATTATAGGTCCGGGCATATACAGGGTTGGCAGCACTATAATTGTTCCTCGTGGTGAGACTCTTATTGTGAGACCCGGAACCAGATTCGAGTTTGCCAATGGTTCAGGGTTGATAGTTTACGGTACGCTTATAGCTGAAGGATTGTGGTCTAATAAGATCTTTTTCTTAAGCGATTCTGCTTCAGCAGGCTGGGGAGGCATATCATTTAACGAAGCTGAAGATTGTATTCTCTATAATTGTATTATA
The DNA here is from genome assembly GCA_021159335.1 of bacterium. Lineage (NCBI taxonomy): Bacteria > bacterium. Next base: position 10,706 of record JAGGRZ010000106.1, on the reverse strand, counting down.
ACCGATGTTAATGGGATGGCTATAACAATGCATTACACAGATAATTTAACGATAGACAAATGCGAAATCTTATATAATAGAGGTGGTATCAGAATATCCGAAAGTTATAATGTTTTAGTTGCGAGGACGAAAATTGTACATAACACTGGTACGGTGATTGATGCCGGTGTCCACACGGGAGTGATATTCAGAAGGTGTTTGATAGCATACAATGAGGTTCCATATTCCGCTGAAGGAAACGTAATTGTAGCAAACTATTCTACTACAATAGAAAATTGTATAATCGTAAGAAACAAAAGTCGTCTCGGAGCTTGTGTATTTATAGGCAATGGGGCCAAGCTTATTAATAGCGTTATAGCATTTAATGATGTAGAGATTGCTATAAAGAACTTTGTTAGCGACACATCCCTTGATTATCCGGCAATCATAAATTCGATAATCGCATACAACACACACTGGGGCGCATGGGGGAACATTAGACCCTATTACTGCGATTTCTGGCAAAACGGCTCAGGTAATTTCTTCGACTTGCCATCGTGGATTGGCACCAATGTTACAGTTAATGCTAACGGTGATTCGTGCGACGCGTTATATAACATTCAACTCGACCCTATGTTTGTCGATACTTCTATTAATGATTTCCATCTTCTGCCAACCAGCCCTTGTATAGATGCTGGTGCCGAGTATATTGTTTTGTTGTCGGGCGATACAATCTGGTCTCCCGATGAGGATTACGCTGGCGGTCGTAGGCCAGCGCACGCTACATGGGACATTGGAGTCTACGAGTATGGCGCAGCAGGTATTGAGGAATCATATGTAAAGCCATCCGAATTTGAGTTGGCAGTTTATCCCAATCCATTCAATTCATCCTGTGTGATATATGCTCCATCAAATGCGGTGGTCGAGATTTACAATCTTAATGGAAAGCTGGTGCATAGAGCAAGTACCACAACTGGAAAGTATGTTTGGAATCCTCACGAAAATGTGTCGAGTGGCGTGTACATCGTTAGGGCTTTCACGAAAGGTAGAATGCTTACCACAAGGGCTGTGCTCATAAAGTAGACGGTTTTTTGGCTTAATAAGCTTACAGGACGATTTTCGCTGGTCGCACGAGATATGTATTTCCATCCCATTTTTCCATTAGTGCGTTTAGTGCTTTTGTGCTATCTCTAAAAATCCCGAAGTATGCGGAGCCGCTGCCCGTTATCGAGGCATAGTCTGCTCCAAATGATTTTAATCGGTCGATATCTTTAGCAATCGAGGGGAAATTGTTTCTTATTACTTGGATAAATGAATTGTCAAAGTTTGATAGGCTTTGCCAGAAGTTGTCTCCCTCAACGGATTTTTCGTCGAGCAATTCTTCCGGCGGTTGATGGTAGTTTGTTACATTCGAGTATGCCCATTTTGTATCGATGCGAATTTTTGGCACTATCAGAACCACGGAGTAATCGAGTGGTGGATTGACCTCCTTAACTATTTCACCCCTTCCCGAGATTATCGCCGAGCCATGCGTGAGGAAAAGCGGAACATCAGAGCCAACGGAGGCGCCTATTTCGCGAAGTTGTTCGAGGCTTAAGCCAAGATTAAATATTTTGTTCAGCCCGTAAAGCGCTATCGCAGCATTTGAGCTTCCGCTTCCGAGACCAGCACCGGCAGGTATCCTTTTTCGCACCACTATTTTTGCCGAAAGTTTCTTGCCAACATATTCGCTAAGTTTTTTAAGGGCTTTGTGAATCGTGCTCTCACTCGATATTTTCGTTCCGATGAATTCGATTTCTGTCCTATCCGAGCGTTCTATTTCCACCGTATCGACGAGGTCAACGACTTGAACCAGCGAGTAGATGTTGTGATAACCGTCCTCGCGACGACCGAGCACAAATAAAAACAAGTTTATTTTAGCCGGCGATTGTAATGAAATTCTGTTCATGCATTTAATCTAATAATTTTTAACAGTTTACCAAGCAAATTTGTATGGATTTGTCGTGTATAATTTGTATATTTATCTTAAACTTTTTTGGGAGGATAGCGATGAGAGCATTCCTTACGATTACGATCGTAGCGATAACTTCAATGCTTTTTGCGCAGCCGCTCGTAAGAGTGGATTTTGACGATTTTTCTAAAGTAGCGCGTTTTTACAACTTCGATGTAGCCTATGTTCGCGAGGGTGCTTATGTCGACATAATAGGTTGGGAAGATGACCTTGTGGAGCTCCTGAATTGCGGGGTAAGCTACAGGATAATAATAGATGATTTGCCCGAATATTACGCATCTCGGCTCGATTTAAGTCTTCCTATGGGCGGTTATCCCACTCTGAGCGAGATTTTAGCCACCATAGATACTCTTCATACCATGTTCCCTTCGCTTGTTTCAGTAAAGGAAAGTCTTGCCACCGGCTGGATGGGCAATGTTGTTTACGCCATAAAAATCTCGGATAGCGTTTCCGTTGACGAGGATGAACCCGAGGTCCTTTATGATGCGACTATTCATGCGAGAGAGGTTATAACGCCGCTCTCGCTTTTACATTTTATAAATTTCCTTCTCAACGGCTACGGCACAGACCCTATAGCTACTTATCTTGTAAACAACCGGGAGCTTTGGTTCATACTGGTTTTGAACCCAGATGGCTATAGAATAAACGAGATGTTAAGACCCGGCGGTGGCGGGATGTGGCGTAAAAATGCCCGTGATAATAACCTAAACGGTGCTTTTGACACCGATTACGATGGCGTTGATCTCAATAGAAATTTCAACGACTGCTGGGGTGACACCACAGGTGCATCGCCAAATCCAGCATCACAAACATATTTCGGACCCGCACCTTTCTCCGAACCAGAATCGAGAGGATTCAAAAATTTTGTCTTAAGCCACAATTTCAGAACTCACATGAACTTTCATAGCTTCTCAAATCTATATCTTTTCCCATGGGGACATACTCTTTCTCATTGCCCCGACCATAACTACTTCATGCTTTACACATCGTGGATGGTGGAAAGAAACTTGTATATAAATGGCAACAGTTCCGCCACTATATACATAACCACAGGTGATGAGGTGGATTGGATGTATGATTCATGCGGAATATTCAGTGTTACGCCAGAAGTGGGCGGTTGGCGTGATGGTTTTTGGCCTGATACTTCAAGGATAAGTTATCTTTGCCAGTCCCAGCTTATGCCACAGATTATTAACGCTCTCATCGCTGGTTATGCACCGCGGGCTGTGGATTTCCGAATTTCCGTTGTTTCAGGCGACGGCGACAGTTTTCCCGATGTGGGCGAACTCGTTGAATTGACGGTAAAAATAGTTAATTACGGGCTTGATACCGCCACCGATTTTGATGTGCTTGTTAGACCCATAAGCTCAGGAATACTTCTGGTGGACTCTGTTGAACACTTCAGTGCAGAGTTGAATCCAAAGGGTGACACAGCGTGGATTGGTGGCATAAGGTTTTCGTTGATTCCACCGCTATCTCCCGGGCAATGGGCAAGATTTGTGTTGATCGTGAAAGATGATCAAGGATATTTCCTTCCCGATACATTCAGTTTTCTCGTTGGGACGCCTGTTCCTATTTACACTGAGGATTTCGACGACACGCTTGTTGGCTGGTCGCTTGATGGGGACTGGGAGGTAGGCCCGACTTCCATTCCGGAACCGATAAGCCCACCAAATTTACTTGCCACCAGGCTCGCATATGGGTATTCGGATAGCATGCTTTCGATGGCTGTAACACCGGTGTTTTATATTGCTGATTCGTTGTATCGTCCAACAATGATGTTCTGGCATTGGTACTCCATAGAAGGCCGTGGTGATGACTGGTTTGACGGTGCTCAGGTTCGAGTGAAAACTACCGATGACTCTACTTGGTCAATTATCACGCCAACTACATCCTATCCGGGAAATATTTTGCCCACAAACCCGTTCCTTGGAGGTCGGCCCGGATTCTGTGGAAGGAAGCGTAAGTGGGAGCTTCTTACATTTGACCTGTCGTCGTTCCGCGGTGATAGCGTGCAATTCGCTTTTCTGCTCGGTACTGACCGATATGTCTCTTATCGCGGTTGGTATATAGATAACTTCGCTGTGGTTGACTTCGCCCCAGAAACCACAAAAGCAGTGGAGTTCAGCTCTATTTTGCCTAAAATATCATTAGCAGTGTACCCAAATCCATTCAATTCGCATTGCGTGATAACACTAAAAGGAAATGCTGACCGTGATGTGCCTATCGAAATTTTCGATGTCGCTGGAAAATCTGTGGGCAAATTGGTTATTCCTAAAGGTGCATCCTCGATATTGTGGTCACCGGGTGATTTGCCATCAGGTATTTACTTTGTTAGGACATTAGTTCACGATTTGTTGATTACGAGGAGGGTTGTTATGGTTAGATGATTTCGCAAATCATGTGTTGCGTATATTGGCTCTGAATATTTATTTAAATTTATGAGAATATGCGTTATAATACCTGCCTACAACGCTGGTGAGACCATAAATGAAGCGCTTGAGAGAGTAAGAAAAACCAACAATACCGCTGACATAATAGTGGTTGATGATGGCTCTAATGATGATACAGCTGAAAAAGCTAAGGCTTTTGGTGCTGTTGTTTTAACTCATCCAAGAAATTTTGGCAAGGGTGCTGCTTTAAAAACCGCTTTCGAATACTGTCTTAAAAACGGTTACGATGTTTTCGTTACGCTCGACGCCGACCTTCAGCATCCTCCAGAAATGATAAACGATTTTATCGCAAAAATTGAAAGTGGATACGACCTTGTGGTAGGCAATAGACTTTACAACACTGATGGAATGCCATTTGAAAGGAAGATTAGCAATGCATGTTCTACTTTCATCGTGTCCCTGATGTCGGGAATCAAAGTTGAGGACAGTCAGTGTGGATACCGAGCAATAAAAAGATGGATACTCGAACGAGCAACACTTCTCAGTAGGAAATATGAGATCGAAAGCGAGCTTATTGTCGAGGCTGCGCGAATGGGCGCCAAAATAGCATTTATTAAAATCCCAACGATATACCGCGGAAAAAGTTACTTCCATCCTATCGTGGACACATTGCGTTTCTTTTGGTTTGTTTTAACATACTTCCCTAAAAGGTGGTTTCTGAAATGAACCAGGACCTAAAACATTTCTACGAAGTTCTGGGCAAGAACTATGTGGAGGAGAAGTTTGTTCATACGAGTGCCTGGGGACTTGCGCGGTTTAGATTCGTTACGAAAAACTTAATAAAAAAATTTGTTAACGGTGGCGTTTGGGCTGATGTGGGCTGTGGTGGCGGGGTTTATTTGCCAGAGTTGCTGAAAAGTGCGGACAAAGTTATAGCCATCGATATTTCATATCCTGTTATCATGAGGGCAATGCTTCGCGCACACGATTGTTATTTCTTAGTCGCTGATGCCTGCGCACTACCTTTGGGAAAGGGAGTTCTGGATGGTGTCTTTTCCAGTGAGGTGATAGAACATCTTCCTGGGTATGAGGGGTTTCTTTCTAATGTAGCGTATTCGATAAAAAAAGGCGGCAGAATAATAATAACATGTCCGAATTGGCATAAAAAACGACCATTCCGGGAGGAACCTGGGGTGCTTAGATTGTTTGGGATAGAAGATAGTTACATTCACACTGCCTACAAACCCGAGGAACTGGCTGGGATTGTTGAAAAGTTTGGTTTCAGGGTGATTGAGCGCGGTTCTTTCGAAAAAGAGTTGCGACTGTGGGGAAAGGTGTGGGACTTTTTATGGGGGATAATAGTTAATTTTACCGCATCAGTTGGGATGAGGAAGTTTACCATATTTTTGTATAGGTTGCAGTGTTTGCTGGGCGGGCTTATTTGGCGGATTGTGAATTTTTTGGGCTTAGCTTATGTAATGAGAAAGCTCTTTAGGAGAGGACCTCGAACATACATAGTAGCCGAAAAGGTTTAATCCTATGTCATCTGAGGCGAAAAAGTTGCTTGATGAGGTTGAGGATTTTTGCCGCAAGAAAGACTTGTTTGATGGTTATAAGGTGATTGTCGCGGCGGTTTCGGGGGGTGGCGACTCTGTTTTTATGTTGTGGGCGCTAAGAAGACTTGCGCGAAAGTTTGGATTCATGCTCAGGGCGGTTCATATTAATCACATGATACGCGGTGACGATGCGAACCAGGACGAGCTATTCGTTAGAAAGCTTTGTCGAACATGGAAAATACCGCTTGATGTATTCACGATTGATGTTCCTAAGAAAGCTGAGACTCTCCGACTCGGCATTGAGGAAGCTGCACGGTTGGTAAGACGAGAAATTTTTGAGGAGCAGGCATATAAATATGGTGCATTGGTAGCGCTCGCGCACACAGCTGATGACCAGGTAGAAACATTTGTTTTCAATCTTTTGCGGGGAAGTGGAATTAGGGGATTGGCCGGGATGAAGGTGAGGGCTGGGGTTGTTATTCGTCCGATAATGGTTCTTTGGCGTGAGGATATAAGAAGAGCACTTATAAAACTTGAGATACCGTGGCGCGAGGATTACTCGAATTGGGATATGAGATACACGCGCAATCGCATAAGGCATCGATTGATTCCGTTTATCATCGAGAATTTTGGAAAGGATTCTGTAAAGCACATATTCCGTGCGACTGAGATGCTCGATTTCACCCGTCGAGCGCTGGAGCGCGCTTTCGCGCGATACATAAACGAAGCATTTCTTGGGGAAGCGTGCGGCGTAATGGCTTTCAAAGCTTCATTGGCGCTTAGCGATGAATTCACATTCGGTGAGGTTCTGAGACAATCGCTTCCCAGACTTGGCGTAGGATTAAAAGGGTTCTCAATAGAAAGGGTGTCCCATGTTTTCTGGAGGATAATATCATCGAAAAGGGAGTATCCAATATATGGTGGTGCATTCGCTATGCGTGAGGGCAACTGTCTATTTATAGCCAAAACGAAGGTATATCAGCTGAAAACCGCCGAGGTTCCCATCGGGGGATTCGCAGACTTGGGATGTATAGGCAGAGTATCGGCAACCACAATTCCGCTGCCTGATGAGCCAAAGTCGGACAATCCGCTTGTTGCTACGATCGCTTATGATGGTTCTCCTATTTATGTTGCACCACATACTCCGGGTTTGCTTTTTCATCCGTTGGGCGGCAGCACTATGAAGGTCTCAAGTTTCGTTAAATCGCGTGGAGTGCCGCTCATATTCCGCAGGGCTGTGCCGCTCGTTTTCATTGGCGAAAGACTTGCGTGGGTTGCAGGTGTCGAGATCGCAGAACCATTCAAGTTGACCTCACGAACGAAAAATGTCGTGAAGCTTGAGTGGAGCGGCCTTTTCCCAGAGCTTTTCCTCAAAGCTTTGGCGGAAGCCAAAAAGGAGTTTAATCCGTATAAGTCAATAGGGTAAAATAAGGATACGCGCGTCATGATAGAACTATTGCTATATGTTATATTTGGTGTTCTTATAGCGATGTTTGTATCTTTGATACCTGCTCTTCACATTTACAATGTTCTCGGAATTTTCGTTCTCATTGCATTAGGGGCTGGTGGACTCATGCCTATGGAATTTTTACCTTATGTTTTTATGGCCATGGTGGTTACATATGCCATAATGAACACCCTTACTGCTGTGTTTCTTTCTGCGCCGGATGAGAGCATGATTTTCGTCCTGATGCCGGGACACAAAGCGCTACTTCGTGGAAGAGCGTATGAGGTCACTATGATGACCGCTGCTGGTTCGATAATGGGCATTCTTCTTCTCCTTCTTCTTGCACCTTTTGCCACATCCATTCTACCGGCTATAAGAAAACTGGTATCCCCGCACTTGCATTGGATAATAGGGCTTATGGGTGTTTACATAATAATGTCAGAGTGGCCCAAAACACATGAGCGTTATCCCCCGGGGTGGCGCAGATTTTTAGCTGCCTGGCGCTCACCTGCTGCTGGGCTTTTGACATTTTTGCTTTCCGGATTTCTCGGACTCATAGTTTTCAACAAAAACATCCTTCCACTTGGCACATCATTTCAGGCTCTGGCGCCCGTTTTCATAGGTCTTTTCGCAGTGCCGAGCATTATAATAAATCTTTTCGCCAAAGCTAAAATTCCTGCACAAAAGATAGCTTACTCTCTCGATTTTACGCCCGACATAGCGGTTCGGTCGGCCATAGCGGGAGGTCTTGGTGGGCTTATGGCAGCTACTTTTCCGATAATAACCGCTGGGATGGGAGCGTTAGTCGCTGGTCAGGCAACCGCTCAGCAGGACGAAAGAGTATTTATCATGTCACAAGGCGTATCAAAAGTGGTTTATTATGTTGGCGCGTTCCTGTTTTTCTTTATACCGTACTCAGGACTTGGCAAGGGCGGGCTCGTATTAATCATATCACCTTTTTTCCGCTCTTTGAGCATCAATCAGTTCATTACAGCTCTTGCCGTTATGATGATTTCTGCTGGACTTGCTTTTATAGCATTAACTTATATCGCTAAATTGTTTGCAATTTTTATTCACAAAATTAATTATAAATTAATATCTGCTATAACTTTGGTGATTTTAGTTAGTATAGTTTTTGTTATCGGTAAAATGGCCGGAGTTTTTCTTATGATTGTAGCTACGGGTATAGGTTTGATACCCGTTCTCTATGGTGCGCGACGGCTTAATTGTCTTGGAGTTTTGCTTTTGCCCATATCGCTCAACATGGCGGGAATAGGTCCAAAGATAGCTCATTTTTTAGGCATAATATAAATATTAAAATAAGGAGAGTTGATTATGAGATGGAAAATCGCTTTATTAATCATCATTTTTGTGGCATCATCTGCATGGGCTGGCAAGTATGTCGCAGAGTTTCTTGAGATAGGTTCTGGGGTGCGCGCCGCCGGAATGGGAAACGCTTTTATAGCCATTAACGATGACCCCTCCGCTTTGTGGTGGAATCCAGCTTCGCTTGGATGGATAAAGACACCGCAGGTTTACGCTATGCACGCTTTGCTATACGACCAAATGTACCTTCTCGATGCTTTCGCCTCAAGGTTTAAAGTTAGCAAGCTTTCTTTCGGGATTTCGTTAATAAGGCTTTCAACTGACCGCATACCATTCACCCGCGATGACGGTTATTTCGATTACGGTGTTGATGGCATTCCTGGAACAGGAGATCAGGGCGAGGGCAACGGCGTTTGGGACCCTGGCGAACCTGTGGATCCCTCCGCTATAGAGCTTAGAAGCGAGGCTGATTATGCTGGCTGGTTGGGCATTGCGGTAAGGCTGTCTAAAAAGTTGGCGCTTGGAGCCAATCTTAAGATAATAAGGCAGGACATAGGTGGTTATACTAATTTAGGCTATGGCAGTGATTTGGGAGCAATGTATGAAGGCAAGAATTACAGGCTTGCCATTTCTCTTCTCGACTTTCCTGGAACGAGGCTAAAATGGTCCACGAATTTCGTTGAGAATAAACTTCCCACTGCGAGGATAGGTGGACTTTATCAACGATCACTTTGGGGCAGGGGAATATCGGGCTTGGCAGCTTTCGACCTTGAGATGAAGTTTGAAGGTTACGAGGATGCCGTGCTCGGGAATATTGGCGATGTGAGCTTTGACCCTCATGTTGGGCTTGAAGTGTCATTTTGGAATGTTTTTTATCTTCGCGGTGGGCTTGACAGACGAGATCTTTCCGCAGGTGCCGGTATAAGGCTTGGTTTAGTGAGAATCGATTATGCTTTTGTAGCGTCATCGATAGATAACGTTCACAGGATTGGATTGACCGTTAATTTTCCAACCAAGAAACCACCAAGAGCTCAATCGCCGACAAAGTAAATCGAGAGAAAATGTCGGCTTAACTTCGCTATTATGGTCAGAATGGGAGGGAAGTTATGGGCGAAAAAATGAGAATAAATATTAATGGAGTTGATTTGGTTGCCGTGGAAGGTGATATAACGAAGGAGGATGTTGATGCTGTAGTTAACGCAGCGAACTCGATGCTCGCTCATGGCGGTGGAGTAGCAGGAGCAATAGCAAAGGCGGGTGGCACAACCATAATATCCGAATCTCGCGAATGGGTGAAAAGAAACGGACCGGTTCCAGTTGGCAATGTTGCGGTGACTTCGGGTGGAAATCTGCCGGCAAGATATGTTATCCATGCTGTGGGACCGAGATGGGGCGAGGGTGACGAAGAGCAGAAGCTGAGAAATGCTGTTAAAAACGCCTTGACCAGGGCTGAAAGTCTTGGATGTCGCTCGATATCGATGCCTGCGATAAGCACGGGCATTTTTGGCTATCCTAAGGAAGAAGGGGTTAGCGTCATTGTTGATGAGGTAATAAAATTTACCAGAGTCGCGAAAAACATAGAGGAAATCAGGTTTGTAAGCATAGACAGACCGACTGCTGAACTTTTTGCCAAGGAACTCGGAAAATGGAAAAAAATTTAGACTGGAAAAGACGATTGATTTACTCGTTTTTGATATCTTTTGCTCAAATGCTTTTTAACAAAATTCCGCTCGATACCGGAAATTTGACGATACACATACCGCTTATAAGGTTTTTCCGCGACCCAACACTATTTATGGGCGACCCCATATATACTAAATTAAAATTTTATATGTCATATTTTTTCCGTTTTGTATCATTCCTTAATATTCCTGATAATATGATTTATCCTTTCATCATAATAGGTTTTCTTATATTTGAAACCGCTATTATATATTCTTTGATGTTGATATGGAAAAGATTGGGGTTTTCACAAAAGATAGTAATTTGGTAAG
>JAGGRZ010000105.1 GCA_021159335.1 bacterium | reverse complement strand
ATACAATCCATGTGAGGATGAATCCATCGGAGACTACGGTGGTTTACTCGGATACATTTGCGGCAGATTCGATTTTTTGGGGTGAGTCAATTGGTATATCGTATTTGAGATTTTCATCTTTATATATTGATAGTTTTGTTTTTTCAGTGTGTGCACCCGAATTGCAGATAATATCAACGAGCTGGAGCGATAGTGATGGTATACCATTTTTCGGCGACAGTGGAGTTGTATCTATACGGGTAGCCAATAAATCGTGCGGCGATATGAGAGGTTGCGTTATCAAGTTCGATTCACCTTTGATACATTTTCTTGAGGATTCTTTTATAACCGATATATTGGCGGATTCATTTGTTGTGATTGAAGTGTCTGCAACCATCGGAACGGCTGGTGTGCCTGATTTTAGATATCTTGTTAATGTGAAAAATTCATTTGCTGAAACGACATTGTTTGGTGATTTACATGCTCTTGGCTATCCTGATTCTATATATACGATACCGGGGCAGGGGTATTGTGAGATACATTGGGAGAGTATGCCCGATGCCTATGCGTATTATGTTCTGAGAAGTTTGGACAGCATTAATTTTGTTTATTTGACCCCTTATCCCATATATAACTCGTTTTATATTGATTCTACACTGGGAGACAGCATATATTATTATTCTATTGTTGCAATTGATTCTTCCGGTGTGTGCGGGAAACCCTCACCTGCTGTTCCTGGATGGAAAAGCCTGCGCTATAAAGCCGGTTTTCCGGTTGACTTGCCCATTGGTTGCTGGCCTATAGCAGCTCCGTTGATTGTTGATGTTGATGGTGATGGGCGGAAGGAAATTTTTGTCGTTGACAACAATGGACACATTACTGCATATAGATGTGATGGCACAGAACTTCATGATATATCTTCCGAAGTGGACCCTATTTTTAATATAACTTGTCCGTCCGGAATGGGATTTTGGTCCACTCCTGCAGCAGGAGAACTTGATAATGACGGAATTATATATATAGTTGTTGCTTCTCGGACATATCCGGGGAAAATATGGGCTATAAGAGGTGATGGTGTGGTAAAGTCTGGTTTTCCAGTTACCACACGAAGCAGAATGCTATCGTCAGTTGCTTTGTATGATTTAGATGGTGATTCAACCCTTGAGATAATCGCATGTGATGAATCGCATTATTTGTATATTATAAAAAGCGATGGAACGCCTTATGTGGGGAGCTCAACACTTGTGGATTCGTCATATCTTGGGCGACGGGATATAGGTTCCTCGGCTCCTGCTATTGGCGATATAGACGGTGATGGGTTGCCCGAGATAGTAGTCTGTGGCGGAAAAGATACAGCTGGTTTAGGATATATATATGCTTGGAATTCTGACGGGACGAGAGCTTCAGGTTTTCCAGTGCCTGTCGCGGGCGATTCGAGGAGTTCTCCTGTCCTTGGAAATTTTGATGACGATACATCTGATATGGAAATCGCAGTTATAGTAAATGGTCTTGGTGTAGTTGCTCTTGATGGCGATGGAACGATGCTTCCTGGATTTCCGTACACGCGGTTTACTAACTTTGGAGACGGGATGAGGTCGTTGACATTATACGATTACGATGGTGACAATAAGGATGAAATTATAGTTCAAACACAGGATAGTTTATGCGTTATAAGATATAATGGAACGGAGTTGACTGGTTTTCCCATACCTGTGGGCAATATACATTGGTCGACCCCGGTTGTCGCTGATATTGACAATGACGGCATCGCGGATATGTTGATAACCAGCAATGATAGAATATATGCATATCATTTTGACGGTACGCCAATAAAGCTCGGTTTTCCACTGGAAGCAGGCGTAGCTATTGTTTCCACACCCGCTATTGATGATATAGACGACGATGGTATAGCTGAAATTATAGTGCCCGCGTATGATAGCAGACTTTATGTTTGGGAAACGAGTTCGAGATATATTAATGACCCAAGACTGTGGATGCAATTTCGCCACGATTGTTATAGGACCGCATCAGTCGGCTTTTCAACGGGGATGAAAGTTGGCGAGGGTGAATTGGTCAAGCCAGCAAATGCAGTTATTAATGTATATCCTAATCCATTTAATAGTTCGGTGGTTATTAGGGGATATATTCCGGAAAAAGGTTATATAGATGTTTATGATATATACGGGAGAAAAGTGAAGAGAATTGGAGAGATCTCCGGAAAGTTTAAAGTTGTGTGGGATGGCTCAGGCGTTGAGGGTTCCCTGTTGCCTTCAGGTGTATATATCGTAAAAGTAAACGGAAAGAGTAAGAATATATCCAAAAAGGTTGTTTTCGTAAAGTAATACTTATGGCAAAGCGAATTGTCATAGCATTAGGCGGCAACGCTATTTCTACTCGTGGGACTGACCCGTTCGAGGTGCAGTTTGAAAGGGCAAAAAGGTCGATGGACATGATAGCGGGGATTGTGGCTGAGGGGTGGCAAATAGCCATAACCCATGGTAACGGTCCGCAGGTGGGTAATGCTTTGCGAAGAGTCGAGTTGTCCCGTGACGAGGTTATACCTCTTCCTCTTTCTGTTTGCGGCGCGCAGACTCAGGGGGAGTTAGGTGTAATGCTTGCGTTGGCTTTGGGAAATAAGCTGTATACATCTGGGATGGACAGAACGGTGGTGGCAGTTGTAACGAGAGTTATAGTTGACAAGGACGACCCGGGATTTAGGGAGCCCACCAAGTTTATAGGAAGATTTTATACAAAGGAAGAAGCGGAGAAGTTGATTCGCGAGCAGGGCTGGACTATGCGGGAGGACATTGGTAGGGGATGGAGGCGAGTGGTGCCGTCACCGTGGCCGAGAGAGATTGTTGAAAGTGAAGCCATAAAGGAGCTTATAAGCAAAGGCATGGTCGTTATAGCAGCGGGTGGTGGAGGTATTCCTGTGGTGGAGAGACCTGATGGTTCGCTTGAGCTTGTGGATGCCGTGATAGATAAGGATAGAGCTTCCGCTGTGCTTGCGCTCGGCATAGAGGCTGAAAAGTTTGTGATAATAACTAATGTTGATAGAGTGTATTTAAATTTTGGAAAACCCAATCAAAGGGAAATAAAGGAGATGCGGGTAGAGGAAGCAAAAAGATTTTTTAACGAGGGACATTTCCCGCCCGGTTCGATGGGGCCTAAAGTGGAATCAGCTATATACTTTCTTGAAAGAGGAGGGAAGGAAGTAATAATAACCTCAATAAGCCAGGTCTGGGACGCTCTTCATGGCAGAGGACGATTCACGAGGATAGTGCCATGATAGGAAGATTTATATATAGATTTATATTGATTACCATTGCCACATATGCAGGCAGGACACTGCTCGCCCCATTAACGATTTTTGGATGGGACATCGACATCGGAATATTAGCGGTTGTTTTAATTGGATTAAGCGTTAGCGGTGAAGGAACGATACTATGGGGAGCGTATTCAGGATTTATAATTGATTGTTTAAATCCACAATGGATGGGTGCTGGCATTGGTGCGAGAGCAACAGCAGCTTTGTTTATATCTGCTATGAGAGGCAAGCTGAACATAGATCATCCGGTTTTAATAGGATTCGTGATTTTTGTCGCCAGTTTGATCGATAGGTTTATATATTTATCTCTTAGTTCGTATAATGCACAGATTTTCTATGCTTTATGGAGATTCATAATACCAAGTGCTCTTTACAATGCTATTTTTGCTGTGGTGGTAATAGAAATATATAGAATTATAAGATTGTTCGCAAAGTGAGGCAAAAGATATGAAACATAGATATCCAAACTATGAAGAGTTGTCTTTTGATGAAATAAACACTTTGTCAATAGATGAAAGATACAGCAAGGTGTCAGTAGATGATTTTGCAGAAACCCCGAAATCGTGGGAAAGCATTAATATAAGAAAGGAATTGTTTCCGAATATACTCAAGTCAGAGGAATTTTTTCAATTCTGTGACTATATAAAAAATGTGCGTAGAGAAGGGAAACAGATATTGTGGTTAACCGGTGCCCACATTGTCAAGGTTGGTTTATCTAAAATAGTAATCGAACTGGCTAAAAAGGGTTTTATTACCGCGTTTGCTGCCAATGGCGCGTTAGCTATACATGATGTTGAGATATCGCTTTTCGGGAAAACATCAGAAGATGTTGAGAAATCCATAAAAGACGGAAAATTTGGCGTAACTAAAGAGACCGCTGAATTCATAAACAATGCAATATCAAACGGTGCAAAGCAGGGTTACGGATATGGAGAATCTATAGCGCGAGCTTTGATAGAGGCAAATCCAAGATACAAAGATTATTCCATTATATACAATTTATTTGTTATGGGCGTTCCAATAACGATACATACTATCCCGGGCGCTGAGGTTATACATATTCATCCTGATGTTGATGATAGAGCGGTTGGCGAAACCAGCATGAGGGATTTTAGGCGCTTTTGCTCATTCGTGTCGAAGCTTGAGGGTGGCGCTGTATTAGGATGGGGTTCGGCGGTTGTGATGCCAGAAATCTTCTTGAAAGCTCTATCAATAGCAAGAAATCTGGGCTACAAAGTCGAAAACTTCAGAACAGCATATTTTGATATGTATATTCATTACCGTCCGATGCAAAATATAGTATTGCGCCCAACAGCCGGCAAGGGAAGCTATTTTGTCGGACATCACGAAATAATGATGCCTCTTTTAGCATCTATACTCCTGGGTGGATAAATGGTAGCGAAGCCAAAAATAGGAATAACTTCAGATTTTAAAGAAGATAGGATTAAGTTTAACTGGCTGAAAAGCCGGTATATAGAAGCTGTGGAAAAGTCGGGCGGAGTTCCGATTATATTGCCAATTGTTGAGTTGGACGAGGAAAGAATAAAAATATATGCTGATATACTCGATGGTCTTTTGCTGAGCGGTGGGGGTGATGTGGATCCATCATTTTATGGACAAAGAGATGAGGGCTCAAAAAGAGTATTTAGATCGCGTGACGAATTTGAGATAAAATTGACAAAATTCTTCATTCAAAAAACGGAAAAGCCGCTTCTGGCGATATGCCGTGGACATCAGCTGTTGAATGTTGCGTTGGGCGGAACTCTTTGGCAGGATATACAAATTTATTGGAAAGCGAGAAATTATAAAGTTCCTATTATAGAGCATCGGAGGCTTGGCGAGAAGTTTGACAAAGCCCGAGCCTGGCATGCAGTGGAAATTAAAAAGGATTCAAAGCTGTATAATATTTTGGGAAAGGAGAGGATTATTGTCAACTCATCCCATCACCAGATTGTTAAAGACCTTGCACCTGGATTGATTGTTTCGGCTACATCCGTTGACGGAGTGATTGAAGCCGTGGAGATTGATGATGACCGTTTTGTAATAGGTGTTCAATGGCATCCCGAGGATATGGATGACGAGAGCGCAGAAAAGCTGTTTAAAGCATTTGTGAGTAGTGCGAGTAAAGTTTCGGGATGACAGAATAAATAATTTTCATTTCATACTTGACACAGTTGATGTCGGTGAATAACCTTAAAGAGCTTGTTTTAGGGTTTAATGCCGGAGTGGCGGAACGGCAGACGCGGCGGACTCAAAATCCGCTGGGGGCAACCCCGTGTGGGTTCAAATCCCACCTCCGGCA
>JAGGRZ010000104.1 GCA_021159335.1 bacterium | reverse complement strand
TATTATCGCTGGCACCGATGGGTCGAGTGCTATGGCATTTATGGTAAAATCCCGCCTTTTGAGGTCTTCCTCTATGTCGTCAGTGAACTCCACTTCTGCCTGTCTTCCCAGCGACTTCACATCTCGCCGCATGCGAACAACCTCAATGTGGATGAAGTCAAATTCAAGCCTTACAACCTGATATTTTTCTGGGAAAACGACCTTGGCATCAGGGAATAGCTTTACCATAACTTCGATGGGTGCGTTGGTGGCAATGTCGGCGTCTTTGGGTTCTCGTCCAAGGATTGCATCGCGCATGCAGCCACCAACGACATAAGCTTGATAACCCTCGTCTATGAATTTTTTGGCAACATTTGTTCCAATCCTTATTGCAGCAAATCTGCTTATGTTGCTTATTTTGCCGTATGCTTCATCCATCTATCTTTTGGCTACATGCTCTGATATCTTGCCTTTATCGGGTTTCTCAATAAGTCCTTTTTCGGTTACTATAGCCGTCACGAATCGCGCAGGGGTAACATCGAAAGCGGGATTGTAAGCTTTTGAGCTTTTGGGAGCAATTCTTCTTCCGCCACAGGTGAGAACTTCCTCCTCATCCCTTTCTTCAATCTTTATTCTCGTGCCATCAGCAGCTGAAAGGTCAAAGCTTGACAGAGGCGCAGCCACTATAAATGGCACCTCGAAAGTGTGGGCAGCAACTGCGAGGCTGAGCGTTCCTATTTTGTTTGCAACATCGCCATTGCGAGCTATTCTATCGGCGCCCACAAGAACATAGTTGACATCGCCCTTCATCATGAGCGATGCAGCGGCGGAATCGACTATAACCCTATGCGGAATTTCCCACGACGACAGTTCCCATGCAGTAAGCCTTGCCCCTTGCAGCAGCGGGCGGGTCTCATCAACATAAACCATGTCGACCTTGCCATCCTTAAAAGCTTGATAAACTACCCCGAGCGCAGTCCCTATTCCTCCTACAGCAAGCGCGCCAGTGTTGCAGTGGGTTAAGATTTTGCTTCCGAACTCGATAAGTCTTGCGCCATTTCTTGCTATTGAATAACTTTTTTCCTCCTCCTCTTTCAGGATAGCGTTCGCCATTTCGAATATCGCAGCTTTCAATTCACCGAGGTCGGCATCGGCAACGATGTTTACTACCTCCTGTGCTCTGCCCAATGCCGCGAAGAGGTTTACTGCGGTGGGTCTGGTCGATGCGATTCTTTTCAGCGTGTTTTCGAAAAGTGCGTTAAACCCCTCCTTCGAGCCTTCGAAATCTTTTATTCCGATATACACGCCAAAAGCAGCAGCAACGCCAAGCAATGGAGCTCCACGAATCGCCATCTTAATTATGGCATCCTCAAGCTCATCGAGGCTTTTTATTCGTAGCCAAACAACATTCTCAGGTAACTTTCGCTGGTCCAGTATGACGAGACAATCATCTTCACTATCCCAATATATGGGTTTTATCGGTTCATTCATTTTTCACCATCCTTTCCTACGCTTATGCAAGCGATATGCCAGAGTTGGGTTAATTATTTAACAGTAAACAATAAATATTACCAGTTTATGTCGAGGTTGAATCTAACGAGGAGCGAAATTCCGCTCTCTCCGTCAACTTTTCTGAACGAAAGCGTGGTTCTCGCCTCGGAAAAACGACCCATGATCGAAGGAACGATGTAAAGATTCCAGTAGCTATAATTTGTTTCTCGCCCCTGATACCTTTCTACCGCTGGGTTCGTGGTTTTGTATGAATATCTTTCGAAATTAATATTAAGCATAAGCCAGCTTTTTACAAAAGCCATTTGAAGTCCGTTTTCAACCTGTATCGCGTTGTTCTGTCGGCCTGAATAGTCTTCTCGCCTGAAATATACCGATGTGCGGTTTCTCAGTTTTTTCATTATTCTCTCGTTGGTCACAAGGTATATTCTGTTTTTCGAGGTTCCCGTGGCTCCCCAGCCATCGAATCTATGTGATATGGATGCCCTAACATCGAAATAAGGTGATGGATAGAATGTCGCGCCAAAATATATTTCCCCACCGTTGTCGTATGATATTGATGATTTGAAAAAAGAGCTTCTCAAGTTGATCGTGGTATTTTCCCCCACATATTTTCTTATTGAGGAGTAAAATCCGAGTTCCCCAGCCTGATAGTTTCTTATGTAAAAGTCGCTTTCGTCTAAGTAAAAAGTTTCGTAACCGCGGTCGCAGCTACCGTCGGAATAAAGCGCCAGAAAGTCTGGATGATAAGCCCAGAATTTTAGCACAAGGTTGGTTCTCCATCCCGAGTAGAGATTGGCGTTAAGTCCCCATGCACCGTTATCCAGAACGGCGAACTCGCTTCTTATTTTGCCTATTGAAAATTTTCTCTCGCCGAACACTGAACCTCCATATTGGGTTAATTTTGCCTCAAGCGTGTCCTTGGCAACCAATTTACCCCAGTAAATAACCAGTCCAATGCTCTCGTTGCGGTTTCGTCTGAATTTAGCTGAGAACGCTCCCATATACTGCGCTGACGAATTATAGCTATTAGCAGATAACGCCACGCTAACATTAACTTTCGGAAGAAGCCATATTTTTGCGAAAATACCGTTAGGGTCGCCGTAGTAGGGCGAGACAATGTAGTTTATCGCGCTGTTGTCACGCCACTTTGTGGAAATAGAAATGTTTCTTCCCACAAGCAAACCATAACCAAGACGCTTTCTGTAATAGTTTCCCACTATAAGCTCCATTTTATTGAATTTTAACCTTAGGTATCTTGATGCTACTTGAACTTGTCTGTCCCCCGAACGCCTGATACGCCATTGCGTTCGTATGTTGTCTCGCTCAAGGGTTACCTTAAGATTGCTGTATGGCTCATCGTCATATGGTGGCGAGTTGAATCCGCTTCTATAGTAAAGCCTTATAGAGCCATTTATAGGGACTCTCATCGGCGGGGAGATTTCAACGAAATGCTCGATTAGTCTGAAGTCACCGGGAAAATATTTTTTCGCCTCTTCAATGGATTTGAATGGACCGTATTTATTTCTCGCCTCGCTTAAAGCCTCTATGTCGCTTTCCTCGACGCCGGGAATCGCAAGCAGTCTTCTTAGATTACCGCTGTTAAGCTCGATCTTGCTTTCCATAAGGTTTATAAGCTCAATATATTGCCCATAAGTTATGTCTCCTGCTTCGAGCGCTGCGCTTATGTCATCAAAGCTTGTCAGATATTGAACACTCGCCTGTTGTGAAAGAGCAACTGTTGGAGTAAAAACGAGAATAATAAAGGCAAGCAATAAAGAGACAGTTTGATTTGTTATCCGGTCATGGTCACGAAAAATCATTTTAGTTAAGATAACTCGTTATCCCGTTTCAGGCAACGCACTATTTGGAATTAAGAAAAGATGTCGAGTTAATTTTTCACGAGTTTCGAAGCAGGTTAATCACATAGTTTCCACAGTTTAAGCCCTGTTTCTTGGTCTTCGGTGCGAGACAATTCATTCATGTCCCAAGGGATTATTACGATTTCTGCTGTTACTGATACCTCTGCGCTGAAAAGGTGACCCCCTATGGTTGAGAAGTCGTTTCTGCCCAAAACTGCGTGAACATGGACTAACGGCTCGTTATCAATAAACGAAATGTTGCCGGAAAGAGATAAAAGCTCGAATTCCCCGTCAAACTTCTTTTTCTTGTAACTCTTTTCCGCAAGGTCAAAGTAGCCTAATTCCGGTTCCTTTACGGCTCCTATTCCATTGACGAATCCACCTACGCCTTTCTCCCTCGCGAAAACGGCCAATCCCTCTAAGATATCCTCGCCGGGGGATAACTTCACGACCCATAGTTTGTCTGAAATCCTTTTGGCTTCCATCGCGAACTCCTTTTTATGTTGAACTGATAATAAAATGGGGTCTTCAAAAGAGACCCCACCCAAAAGCCGACTTAGCACTTTTTATGAAGCACACTTACAATCTTTCTTCCTCTTCTTTGGGTTTCTCGAATGTCGTGGTTAAGAACTCGAAAACCTTGTCCAGGGCATCACTTACTGCACCGGTGGAATTATCCATGTAATAAAGCGGGAATGTGAAGTAAACGGAGCGATAATTTCTCGAGGCGAACCTGCCTCCGATAATGTGGCCTATAAGGTCAACTCTTGTTATGCTGTCCGCCTGAGGATAATCGCCTGCCCTGTATATGGGTTCGACATAGGGAACTCCTGCAAAGTAGGGGAACAAAGCGATGTATCTAACATTTCCAAAGTAGTAGTAATCGTTTTCGTCATCGTGTGCGGCTTTCGATGTGTCTATGTGCATGTCAGGAAAATCGGGATGGCTCGCTTCAGCCCAGGTTATCCTTCCGGCAAAGTCACCACGACCAGTTATACCGAAGAGCTTAAACGGCACTGTCTTCATTATTACAACTATCCGTTCGTTGGGATTAGGGAAAAGGTCTGCTGCCTGGTCGAATATGCCATTGCCGTCAAATACTACTCTACCGCCTGTTACTATGTAGTCCGCGAGTTCTTCTATTGTAGTCATGCTTAATCCCAGAGGAATCATAACTCGCCTGTGGAACACATAAACTATGCTGTAGTTTCCGAGGAGGAATTTATTTATGGGAAGCTGCATTCCTGCAAGCCCTTTTACTATCATTGTATCGTAACTCTCAATATGTCCTGCAGCAACCAGCTCATCGAAGATGGATGTATAGAAGTCGCCGATGTCATCATTCCAGCCCCAATCTGGATTAGGTGTGTTCATTACTGCGAATATGGCAAGAAGTCTGTGGGGGAAGATATCATTGACTATTTGCTCGTGTATCGCGGAATCCGACGGGTCGAAGTAAGGTCTTACTGCGTAGAATTCGAATGTGTCGTGTGCGCCAGTGTAGAAAGCATCATCGCGAACTTTTATTATGAACCGCCAGTGTCCCGTTGGGATGTCGCGTAATATCGTGGATGTGCTTCTTACCCAACCATCCGTGGAGTCCATGCCACTATAGATCCCGCCAAGAGAATCATCCGCAAGTGATGTCCTTACTACCTCGCTTGGGTCATCGTAATTCTCAACCCACCAATAGTATTCGAGGATTACGGAGTTATCAGGGTCATGCGCTGTCCATGTGAACTCGACGCCGCCCCATTCCTCAGTAGTGTCATGAAGCATCCAGAATGTGTCGCCGGGGGACATCTTCTCGGGGTCGTATTTAATTCTCATTGTATCTGGCGGGGTGTTTATTCTGTAGAATATTCTGCACTCTGGCTTTGAGGCATTGCTGTCCTGGTCAATGGATTTAACGCAGAAAAGGTGTTCAGTAATGCTGTCGCCGGGTTCAAGCGAAAGGAATACCGTATCGACATTTCTCGTTATGTGAATCCATGTTATCGCTTTGCCGCCACCAATTCTTACTGTTTCTGGTATTTCGACTGCTCCTGTGTAATACGATTCATAAAGCACATCATCGCCCAACTTGCCTTTAGGAATGTCGATGTAGGCATACTCGATTATTCTTCCGTCTTTATCCGTCCCGAACCACCACAAAACAGGCGCTGAGCCGAAAACAGTGCTGTCAGGTGGAGCATTGTAAAAAATTATAGTTGGATTCTCAGGCTTGACCATCTCACCCTGATAACCGCATCCGACCATAACCGCCAAAACGACCAAAGCGAGCAATATGGCAATTATTATGCTCCTTCTCATTTCTCTCTCCTTTTATTTAGAATAGCATTGATATCGATATTCTGTGAACGGGTTCGGTGTAACGAGTAAGAGTTATCGAGTAATCTATTTTGCCTATTATTCCACCCAAGGCAGTGCGAATTCCTGCCCCGAACGATGCGAAATCGTTCTGATAGGGGAAATATTCTTCCTTGCCCTCATCGTTTTTAGGCTTGAATTTATAGCTTTTAGACTGGAATCTGTAACCTGCCCGCAGGAACATCATCTCTTTGTAAGCATACTCCATTCCGATGTTAAACTTTTCGATGTTGTCGTTGGGGTGGCTTCCCTCCATGTCGAGGGTTAATCTGTGGACTGGACCTTTTATTATCTCGCCCGCTGCGCCGAAGTGGAACGACATGGGTATGGGGAAACTTTGCGAGATGAATGTGAGGTCGGGTCCAAAGTTTGAGAGCATCATGCCAAGTCTCACATCATGGAATGCAGTTCTGTAAAGGGTCCCAATGTCCATAGCCCAACCGTTGGCAGTTTTGTCAGCGTAAAATTCCCCCACATACTTTAGGTTAACTCCCACAGAGAATCTATCGGTCAGCGGTCTTGCGTATGTAGCGCCGAGAGCCATCCCGCCAGCCGTGAATGTCCTTCCAGTGCCTTCGGGATGGTATGGCGTGGTCTCTTCCATCTTGGCAGTTGTTAGAGTGAAAAGCGAAACCCCTATCACGCCACCCATGGCAGGCATTGAGAACGCAGCGAATTCGTTGTGGATACCAGCGAAATGGCTTACATGCGCTAATGCCACCTGCTTCGAGGTTTGGTTTGCGAGTCCACCGGGATTGTAATAAATAGCGAATATATCGTCCGCCACACCGATGAATGCACTCGCCATACCCTCAGCACGCGCAGACGGCGAAATCTCAAGGAACTGACCAACGGCTGTGCCAACTTTAGCCTGCGAAAAAGCCACGGCTGGCAACAACGCCAGACATGTTAGCAAGATAAATTTTCTCATCTTCTGCCCCC
The DNA here is from genome assembly GCA_021159335.1 of bacterium. Classification (NCBI taxonomy): domain Bacteria; species bacterium. Next base: position 14,828 of record JAGGRZ010000104.1, on the reverse strand, counting down.
TCAAATTACTTTATTATAACGAAAGTACCCGTTTGAATCTCACCAGTATCCAAGTCTTTAACGCTGTATACATATATTCCGCTTGATATAGCCTGGTCGTTAAGTGATATGAGGTTCCAGTCCTCAGCGCCAACCATTGCGGATGGGTTGGCTATCTCGTCGTGCACGAGAACTCTAACAAGGTCTCCGTCGACTGTTAGGATCCTAATCTCACATCGCTTTGGGAGGTTAAAGAACCTTATTTTTCTGGAGTACTCCGTCCACTCGCTGGTGTACGACTTTTCCCAGAACACCTTATAATCGTGGTCAACTCTGTATGGATTAGGAACAACCCTTACTTTTTTGTCAGTTATGGGTGTCCCTTTCGGCACGACCCATTTGGCGTAGTTAGTCTTGCTCGATTCGAGCGGTTCGAGGTTTTTCGAGGGTTTGCCGTAATCGTAAGCTGTAACGACTACATATTTATCGTCGCCCGGAAGAAGGTTTTCTATGACATAGTAGTAATATGTTTTCCCGTCGATAGTGGTTTCGGGTGGCATCCCCATGTTGTAGTCGAACGGCTGCGGTATGAGCGTGGTATCTCGACCCACAGGTTCACCTGATGGTGTTATTATCGGAATCGTATATGGCGTTGGAGTGGATACAAGCGAATCCGAGTAAATGGCCGAATAAGTCGTTTCCCCCGATGGAGAAATGTTTTGTATTATCCTTTCGCACTTAAGATAATCCACTTTGTCAAACTGTGCCAACGGGACGAAATACTTATCGAGATTTGCTTCCGCAATGTAAACCCTGTAGCCTTCGAAATCCTTAAGATGTGTTATCGGGTCTTCAGTGTTTTCTACCCCCTCACCTGTCCAAAGCACTATTATTTTATAATTTTCCGTTATAACCTTAAAGTCGGGCGCAGGTGGTGGCATGGGACCTTTGTAATCGGGTATTCCGTCGCCATTGTTGTCGAAAATCAATGCAGCCCAGTAAGCCGAGTATGCGAGGTCGTCAAAGTTAAATTCGCTTGGGTCCCACGCTGAACCCGTGTTTTGGGGGTTGGTATGGAAGCCTTCAGCCACGAAGAATGCTATGGTAACATGAACCTCGCTGTCGGGCTTAATTGATATCGGTCCGAAGGAGAGAAGGAAACGAGTATCGTAGCCATCCCTTATGTTCTGCCACCAAGTACCCGTAATAGGACAACCGCTCCAGTTGGGGTCGTCTTTGTATCTCTCTATATCGGTCTGGTCGTAGTCGAATTCACCGTTTGACATGACCTGATATTTCTTCAGGTCACCCTCGGGAGTGCCGTCCCAGCCGAGATCGACCATGCATGGACCCCAATCGTAGGTTTCGTCAGTGTTTGATATCCACCAGTTGTAGGAGAAGTTAAGGCTGTCGAGACATGTTCCAGCCGGACCCCTAAGAACTCGAACTGCCATAGCTCCTGTCGGGCTTCTGTCAGTGAATGCGCCGTCGGACGGGTCGCCATCGTTATCAGCTATCCAAGCAACCATAACCGGTATCGTTTCCGGCGGAACTGTGGTATAGTCGATGTAATATTTTATAAATCCAGTTATGTCATCCTGAGCGTAGTTCGGAGTTTGCACATGTCCACAGTCGCCATCGATGTAAAGTCCGATGTACATATCGGTGATGGTTCTCTTGTCAGCCCTTATGTTCTTGAATGTATAGTCGATGAAGACAATGTTTTTTGAATAATTGTAGCTCCAAGAGTAGCTTTCTTGGTGTATTGCTATACCTATAGGGGTATGGCCGGGATGGACTACAACAGGGTTTTTGCAGGTGTCCGAGAAATTGCCCACATAATCCTGTTCGGAGACAGCATCCGGGTCCCCCTTCAGGATGCTTCGCATAACGAGGGTGTCATCATCAAGATAACTCGGCAGAAGCTCATTGATATTTGTTACCCATCCGTCTTCGCCGACTGAGACCATGGTATCGCCAGCGATAACGGCTCCTATCCACAGTGCGCCCTGGAAAAGGTACTCGATTCCTGAGCAGCCGGGGTATTCAGCCGATGGTCTGCAGCCACCCGGTTCTCCACAGATTCCCTCGTCGTCAACAATGCAGTATCTGGGATTATCGTTACCACGCTGAGAGCCGAAAAATCCCCAGTTTGATACTGTAAAATAAAGTTCTCCCGCAGTGTGTGTTTTCTCATCGGTGTTGGGCTGGACTCCTGAAGTGCGAAGCCAACCGCCAGCTTCTGAGGACCTTTGCCCGCCAAGATTAAGGCCAAAACATACCTCAATCAAAAGTATTAAGATAGTAAGCGGCCAAATTATATTTTTCATATTTTTACTCCTTGTTTTACTTTCGGTTATATGTTCACTGCTCACCAGTTAAATTGCACGCCCAACCTTATGCTTATGGGCGGCTCCCAGTGAGCAGGGTTTTTCGAGTAATCGTCGCCATGGAAAACATATGTGGTATCATCAATCCACTCTACCCAGCTTTTATCGGGTTTGCCTGTATCGGAATAAACATACCGCACATTGTGCCTGTTGGTCAGGTTATCAACCATGACATAGAAGCTTGCGCGGTGCTTTCCGATGTCGAAATCCTTGCTGAACTTCATATCGAGATTGAACTGAGGCGGCATTCGTAGAGCATTGGTTCGCTCCCATGCTTTCTCGCCGGGTTTGATTTTGGGCTTGTATTCGGGGTTATTAACAGACGGGGTATAAGGGAAACCGCTTCCCCAATCAAATATGAAACTCAGCATCCAGCGGTCAGGAAGCTTGAGTCCAAATAGGTTCGGGTGCTCTCCCTTGCGCGCCATAAATCTAAGCGTTCCCTTGAGTCTGTGTCTCTGGTCCCAGTCAAGTGGCAGGTCACGAAGCGGTATTGCGGTCTGGTTGAACTGGGCGTCATAGCCACTTCTATCGGATGAGCTTTTACCGTATGCATAGGAGAATGTGTAGTTAGCAGTCAGGGACCAATAATTTGAGAGGGATTTATCAACGCTAATCTCGATGCCTCTTGAGCGTGCATAATCCGAATTGATGTAAACATCCTGAGTTAGAGGACCAAGCTTTGCGTGCGATGTATTTAGAAGGTCGTATATGTCCTTATAATAACCTGAGAACTGCACGGTTATTTCATCCGTTATCGCATATGCTACACCAAGCTCATAAGCCACAGTCTTCTCATATGTAAGATTAGGATTCCCGAGAAGTCTTCCCGCGTTGGATGCCTGAGTTGGGGTTTGATAGAAGTTATCAAATCCAGGGAGCTGATAGAAATGTCCGTAGCTGAAGAACAACTTCGAACGCTCTGTTATTGGATAGCTCATCCCCAGACGGGGAGAAATTGTTACTCTGCTTTTGGCTATAATCGTGTCTTCCCACCACGGTTCAAGCACTCTTCTCAACTCCTCCTGAGTGGTATCTTCAAGCACCTCTTTAGCCTGTATGAATGCGTCCAATCTTACGCCGACATTAGCTATTAACCCACCGTACTCCATCTTGTCCTGGACATAAGCGGCAAATGTCATAGGTGTCCTTTCGTAGAACGAGCGGAATACGCCGTGGTCAGGCCAGGGGTGAGTCGTGTCTGGAATACCATCGTATTTGTTCTCGGGATACTGAATCTCGTTCATTCCTATCTTAATCCTTTGAAATTCGATACCAGTTTTTATCTGATTGTGCCTGTCAACCTGGCTTGTGAGGTCACCTTTTAGCAAGAAAATACTTGCGGTTCGCTTGTGCCACACAGCCCACCTGTCGAACCCTCTATACTGGAAGCCACTGAATGGGTCGTATTTGCCGTTGCCATTGCGGTCCAGATAGGGTTCACCGGGGAACTTTGCGTTGGGGTATTCCTTGGGATCCCACTCGTCCCACTTGCCGTTGGGTGGGTCATATTTTCCATTCCCGTTGAGGTCAAGGAATGGCTCACCGAGTTCGCCGACATCATATTGTCCATTCCCGTTTGCATCGATGTAGTTGCACCACCGGTCTCTTCGGGTGAATAAGCCATCTTTGTTAATGTCTACATACTCTCCCCAGTCAGGACGACCATTTTCGTTTTTATCCACCCAAGTTAGTTCCTCAAGCAGAACTGTGTCTTCCGTCCAATACTGGCTCCCGAAAACATATTCTCCGAAATCTTTTATGCCATTTTTATTTATGTCTATCCATAGCGTTTCCATATGAAACTTTATGGGACTCAATCCGTTAATAAGGTCCTCATAGCTAAGGCCATAAGGGTAACCATCCAGGAATGGCTCTCCGTCCATGAACGGTTCACCAAGGTTAAGAGAATAATAACCGAACCATGGCGAGTTAAAATTGGTCATTCTTGGTTCGAATATTCCGTTATTATTGAAATCCACCCATGGTTCCTCACCAATGCGGGGAGGTATGGTGTCTGAATAAATTGTATCAAGTCGTAAAATTTCATCACGTGTGGCGGGATCTTTCCAGATTGTGTCAATCCTTTCAATACCAGGGATCCATCCTTCACCATAATCCCACATTCCGTTACCATTTGCGTCCCACCACTGAAGCCTTACCTGCGGTTTTCCATCACCATTTATGTCGACCCATTCGTCAAGAGTTCCGTACACGGTTGAATCGACCATAAAGTCCCCAGGAGTAAGGCCGCCGGGTGTAAGCGTTCTTTTAGTGGTCAGATAGCCTGCTCTCGCTATGTAAAAAGTTCTCGGTGATATGTTGTGCGTAACGCTCACATTAAATTGGTGAGCAAATCTTTTGCTTATGTAACTTGATTTCGGCGTGTAGTAAAATGTCCAATCGAAGTTGCGCCATTTACTCCAGTTACCCGTGTAGGAAGCCACCACCTTCAAGGATGGGCTTAGTTTCTGTTTAAGTTTCAAAGTAGCCTGATACTGGTTCACTCTTCGCTCAGGGAAGAATCCGTACCAGCCATACTTTATCTTATACGGAACATTAAGCTCCTCAAGCGTTGCTATAGGTTGACCTCCCTCGGGGTAGTCGAGGTCAAACTTTCTATTGTATGGGAGTCTCGTATCGCTGTTCTCACCTGATACCGAGAGGAAGTATGATATCCTTTTATCGCGCGGAAGCTTAATCCCTATAAGCGGCATCAGATATGTTGTTATCGGCTCAGGACCTGAAATCGAGAAGTCGAGTCTATCAGCGAATGTCGAATATTTGTTGAGGGGCTTAATTCGGAAGTTCGTTGTGGAGTAACCAATTGAACCAGCAAACTTATTCGGGTCACCCTCCTTGGTAACTATCGATACTACTGCGGAAAGTGCATTACCATATTCTGCATTGAATGCTCCAGTTTGCGTTTGAACCTCCTGAACAGCGTATGTTGAAACCGTTAGCGCCTGATAACCGTAAGTAGGGTCCTGCACAGGCATACCATCAACTCTGTACGACACCTCGCGAGCTCTGCCACCGCGGAAGTGAAGCACTCCACCGCGTTCGACAACACCAGCCTGAATTTCAAGGACCTCGTTCACCGTAGTAACCGGCATCGACTCTATCTGCTCGGCATCGGTATATGTTCCCGATGATGTGACATCTTTCTGTATTTTCTCCCTTTTTGCCGTTATAACCACTGGCTCAGCTTTAATAGCCTCCGATTGCAGCTCGAAGTTGACGGTGGTGGTTTTGTCCGCATGGACTACAACATTCTTAACTATCACAGCTCTGTAACCAACTGCCGAAGCCTTAACATCATATACGCCCGGTCTTAGATTGAGAACGAAATAATATCCATCAATGTCTGTCGCTGCACCGGTTATAACTTTTCCCGTGGCGGGATTTATGACCTCTATGTTTGCTGCTATTATAGGTTCCCCCGTCTGTTTATCCGTAACTCTACCTGCTATTTTCCCAGTAACACCTGCAAAGGATAGATTAACAATGGACAATAGTAGTAAAAACATTAATAAGCCAAAGAATTTACCTTTCATAACTATCCCCCTTGCCTTTTAATTCACATCTTTATAAGTAAATCAACAACATAATAAGTGTCAAGATTAGATTAAAATTTTTCGTTTCGCAAGAAAAATAGCACAAGCGGGATTATTGTTTGACCGTTTTTTGAAATTTGTGTTGACAAACACCCATGATATCGTTATTTCCTCATTGCTGAATCGATAAAAGATTTAAGGAGGAAAACAATGGCTCATAAAAAAGGAGTAGGTTCATCAAGAAACGGTCGGGATAGCGCAGGGCGAAGACTTGGCGTTAAACGATTCGCCAATCAGTTCGTAAAAGCGGGAAATATCATAATCCGCCAGCGCGGAACCAAGTTCCATCCCGGCAAAAATGTAGGGAAGGGCAAGGATGATACCCTTTTCGCCCTCGTTGACGGCGTGGTTAGGTTCGGTTACAACAAGTTTGGCAAAAAGACCGTATCGGTGATTCCGATTGAATAAGATTTTTCGAGGTAACGAGTATTTTACCAGCGGGGATGCTTGTCCAAACGAGCATCCCTTTTTATTTTAATCAGCGATGGTTGGTGAAGATAGGATACCGAAAATATTTAGGTTGAGTTCATACGACTACGACCTTCCAGAAGAGCTTATTGCTCAATTTCCCGCTGAGCCGCGGGATTCAGCCACACTGCTTTATATTCCCAAAGCGGGTGAGCCGAAAAAGCTCGTGTTTCGCGAGCTACCGAAATTACTCCATAACGACGATGTGCTGATATTAAACGATGTTGCGGTTCTGCCGGCAAGACTTTATGGAAAGAAAACGACTGGCGGGAAAGTTGAGTTTCTGCTGCTTGAGAATATCGATGATTATGTGTGGAAAGTGCTCGTCCGTCCGGGAAGAAGAATCAGGGTTGGCACGAGGGTTTTGTTTGGGCAGGGGCTTGAGGCTACGGTCATAAAACGCAATGAGGACGGCAGCAGAGTGGTCAGATTTTCTCTGGCTGGCAAGGATTTTTTCGAAATACTTGAGCGTATTGGGCATACACCTCTTCCGCCTTACATAAAGCGCGAGGACACGCGCTACGACAGGGAACGGTATCAAACGATTTACGCGAGAAAGCCCGGTGCTGTTGCTGCTCCGACTGCGGGGCTTCATTTCACTGATGAACTTATGGATAAAATAGTCCATATGGGCGTCAGAATTGGTTTCGTCACTTTGAATGTCGGCTGGGGAACTTTCGAGCCGATAAAAACGGACGACATCCGCGAGCACAAAATGCATCGTGAGTATTATGAGATTCCACCTGAAACTGCCCAGCTAATCAACGAAGCCAAGAAATCGGGAAGAAGGGTCGTTGCCGTGGGCACAACAACAACGAGAGCTCTGGAATCCGCTGCACTACGATCATTTCCGATTGAACCCCATGCCTCGTGGACGGACCTTTACATTTTCCCTGGCTTTGAGTTCAAAGTCGTGGATGCGCTTATAACCAATTTCCATTTACCGCGTTCATCACTTCTCGTTATGGTCTGCGCTTTTGCAGGCTATGAGCGGGTTATGAAAGCATACGAGTTCGCTCTCAAGGAAAAATTTAGATTTTTTTCGTACGGTGATGCAATGTTTGTAGAAAAAATATGTTAATTTTGAAAATTTTTATTATATTAAAATTGATTTAAGCTAACGGGTTTTTCTTTAAATGATGGAATTAAGTGAAAAGGAGTATGAGGCTTTAGTTGAGCTTTTGAAGGATTTGGCGGATACCTCCAGAGCGTGGGCAACGCTCCTTGCGGACAAATACGGTGAGCTTATAGCCGGCATCGGAGACATTCGCTACTCCGAGGCAGTCAAAATAGCGTCGCTCGCTTCGACGACCTTCTCGAGCATGCAGGACCTAAGCAAAACGATAGGAGAGAAAGAAGAACTTAAGATACTCGCCAAAAGCGGTAAAAAGTTTAACATAGTCATATCACCAATTAAGAGTGAGGCATTCCTTGTGATAGTGACACCATCCTCATTACCTATAAGTAGCCTGATGAGCAAAGTGCTGGATACGGTGGAAAGGCTCGCTATGGTTCTCGACCTGGTGCATAACAAGAAAAACGAGCAGAGGAAAATTAACTCAAGCCACATTTAAACTGATTGTTAAAATTAGCCGAGTTGCGTTGCAGCTACATTTATTAGTGTGAGTCGAATCGTTTTAATATCTCACTTAAAAAATCCCTCTAAAAAACTCGTATCGAAATCTCCCGAGGTGAATCGGGAATCCTCCATGACCTTTTGATGGAAAGGAATGGTAGTCTTCACACCATCTATAATGAACTCTTTAAGAGCTCTTCGCATTCGGGATAGGGCTTCGCCTCTGTTTTCCCCCCATACTATAAGTTTTGCTATCATAGAATCATAGTAAGGTGGTATCACATATCCAGCGTAGACATGAGTATCGACTCTTATACCCGGACCGCCGGGCACATGAAAGCTCTCTATTTTCCCTGGACAGGGGGCGAAGTTGTTATCGGGGTCTTCAGCGTTAATCCTGACCTCAATAGCGTGTCCCTCAAACTTTATGTCTTCCTGCTTAAATCTTAGTCCTTCACCGCTTGCTATCCTAAGTTGCTCCTTGACTATGTCAACGCGGGTTACCATTTCGGTTACAGGGTGCTCGACCTGGATTCGCGTGTTCATCTCCATGAAGTAGAAATTCTTATCTTTATCTACGAGGAATTCTATTGTCCCTGCGCCGCGATAGTTTATTTTTTTGGCTCCTGCTACGGCAGCAGTTCCGAGTTTCTCCCTGAGTTCATCGTCAACGAATGGCGACGGTGATTCCTCAATAAGTTTTTGGTGTCGCCGCTGGATTGAGCAATCTCTTTCGCCAAGATGTATAACATTGCCTTTACCGTCACCGAGCAACTGAACCTCAATGTGTCGTGGGTTTACTATTAACTTTTCTATATAAACGCCTGGATTTCCGAAAGCGGCCTGTGCTTCGCTGCGCGCCATCTCAAAATTTTTTATTAGTTCAGCCTCGTTATTAGCGGTTCGCATTCCTTTACCACCGCCGCCTGCAGTGGCTTTTATCATCACAGGGTAACCTATGTCTTTCGCGATTTTTATGGCTTCATCGAGGTCTTCCACCACTCCATCGCTGCCTGGAATCACGGGTACACCGGCTTCCCTCATCAGTCTTTTCGCCTCCGCCTTATCTCCCATAGCCCGAATTTGTTCTGGTGTTGGACCCACGAATATTATGTTATGCGCTTCACATATTTCTGCGAAATCAGCGTTTTCAGCAAGGAAACCATAACCCGGATGTATAGCGTCGGCACCAGTAATGACGGCAGCAGAAATAATTCTTCTTGGGTCAAGGTATGATTCGCTCGATTTGGGTCCGCCTATTCTTACACTCTGGTCAGCAAGCCAGACATGAAGGCTGTCCTCATCGGCTTCGGAATGAACTGCTATAGTAGTAAGGCCGAGTTCCATGCAGGCGCGAATAATCCTTAGCGCTATCTCGCCGCGGTTTGCTATGAGAACTTTTTGCATAGTTTGAAAAGTTATTATTTCGTGCCAGTTTGTCAAGCAAGAGGAATAGTAAAAAAGCGGAAATTAACAACTAAGCCATTTAACATGGCGATTTTGGGACTTCCGATTATTCTGCTTTTATGCTTTTCCTTGGTCGAATAAGACCGAGGGTTTTTCTTATAAGTTTAAGATTAAGTTCTGTCTGGCTTTCGAACTCGCCCCTGTATGCGGCTTTAGCTTGTGAAAGCTCATAACAAGTGGCAGAATCTATTCGTATTAAAATAATATGTAGACCGCTCCCGTCGAATTCGTCCTTGTGCTTGACGAAGAACTCCTCGCAGCAAGAACCGATGTAACCTTTAACTCCTTTCTTTCTCAGCCACCGATGTGTTTGCACGAGGTGTTCAAACGATGTTATCGTCATCGGTTTTAGTCCGCTCGCGAGCGCTATCTCGTAGCCTTTACCAACGCTGCACTGACCGCACATAGGACAGTCCACATCGTGGCGCCACGCGCATCCAACAAGTTTCGAACAATACGGGAAAAGAAAGTATTCAAAGTCGTAGTCTTCTATTCTTCTTAGGTCGATGTTGGCGAACATTATATTGTTCGTTTCCTCAAATGTTAAGCCACGACGAACGAGTTCGATTTTCTCTATAGCCATTGAGAGCGCATCGGCAAAGTTTTTTGGAGAAACTCCTATAAAGTCAAATTTGTTTTTAACAAAAAATTCATCAACCTTCTCGCGGGCCTTTTTAGGATTAGCTGGGATAAACTTAAGCGATGCCTCGAGGTCGGGGATTATCCTTTTCGGCGTGACGAAGAAATCCCCCCAGAACTGCACAGATGTCACCAGTTTCTTATCCACTTCCACATGTGCTGCCGCTCGCACGACACCGTCAGCCCGGGAAACGCCAGTTAGCGTTCCTTTCCGCGAGGATGGGTTATCTATCTTGTAAATCCACTCATCCGAGGAAAAAAGCTTTATAAGTTCATTGTAGATTTCTCGTTCTCTGTCCGTTAGCTGCGAGGGTATCGGTTCAATTCCAAGTACTTCAGTAAACCCAATGAGCAATGCATTTTTCAGAACTTCAGGTTCTGGGAGAGGTGATAGGAGCTCCTCAAGAAAGACCACTCGTTCCTTTATCGATTCGAGTCCATGTCGTCCAAGCTTTTCTGCGGGAACCCGCAACGCTTTGAGCATATCCTCCGCCACATTTTTCACAAGTAGTGTTCCCTGAAACATGAATGCATGCTCATCCGATGCGCCACCTGTGCCTGAGATTTTGCGACCATCCACCTCGATGTCGTTTCTCGGGCGGAACTGAGCGCGCACCCCAAGCTTCCTGAGTCCCGCCACACCGCAAGCTGATATCATCTCGTAAAGTTTTTGAGGATTTTTAGGAAATCCTTTGTCGAAACGCGCAAAAAATTCCCAGCCTATCTGTGATGGGTCGAAAAAGATTGCACCGCCACCCGTTATACGGCGGTTAACATGCCAGCCGCGCTCACGAATGTAACTTAACCTTGCCTCCTGTGCAGGGGATTGATATCGTCCAACGAGCACACAAGGCGGTGAGAACCTAAGAAATCTTATTACAGGTATAGCATGGGGATTCTCAGATTGTGCTCTCAACAACGCTTCGTCAAGAGCCATATTCTGGGCTGCCGTTAGAATCCCTGTGTCGATAACGCGTACTTTCATCGATGGTGTTACTCTTGATATTACGGTTAGCAATAACCGATTCGTTCACTCTTTGGGTTCTATTAACTCTACTCGTCTTTTGTGGCGTTGCCCCTGTGGGGTGTCGCCGTCGAAGCCAGTCGTGAGAAACCTAAGCGTTATCTCGAGTGCATCGTCTGGTTCCGTGAACCTTCCCGCAAGACAAAGAATGTTTGCATTGTTATGCCTTCTCGCCAGCTCAGCGAATGTGGCATCGCGGCATAGCGCAGCTCTTATACCTTTTATCTTATTAGCCGACATCGACATGCCGAGCCCCGTGCCGCATATAAGAATGCCGAATTCGAACTCACCAGCAGCTACTGCTCGTGCCACCCTGTGCGCGTAAACGGGATAATCGCATGCTGTAGGATAATGGCATCCTAAATCCTCAACTTCGTATCCCAGCGATTTGAGTCGGTCCCGCAGGAACTCTTTTAGCTCAAATCCGGCGTGGTCGTTTCCTATCGCTATCCTCATTTTTATCCTCGCTTTTTATGGTTCTACCAAACTATTAACATCAATCTCGGATAGCAAGAATATTGGACCATCGCGGCACACAGTTTTATAACCTGATTCGAGTTTGACCACGCATCCCCGGCAAACACCAATTCCGCAAGCCATTCTTTGTTCAAGAGAAACCCAGCAGGTGTTGTTTTTTGACTCAAGAATCCGTTTAAGCGCCCTAATCATGGGCGTTGGTCCACAGGCATAGATAACATCGTCTTTTGTGATTATTAGCCCATCGAGAACTGTTCCTTTCTCGCCCTTGCTGCCGTCTTCGGTGAAAATGCGAAACTTTATGTCAGGGAACTTTTTATCAAGAAGATATTCGGCACTTTTTTCGCCGTAGAGTAGTTCAAAATTTTGCCCGGTCTTTATAAGCTCCCTCGCGAAGAAAATAAGCGGAACCACTCCTATCCCGCCGCCGATAAGAATAGCTTTACTCTCTGGGGTGGGGAAAGGTTTTCCCAGCGGTCCGAATGCCGAAAGTTGGGTATGCCTTCGCACTAAAGATAGGTTTTTTGTGCCCTCACCGACTACTCTGAAGACGATAGTGACCCTGTTCCCGTCAACACCTGCTATGCTTAGGGGGCGCCTGAGAAATCTTCCGGGAACCTCAAGCATAACGAATTGTCCCGGTTTAGCCTTACTGGCTATTTGAGGCGCGAAAAGCTCGAGAAGATAGGTGTTTTTGCTAAGCCAGATTTTATCGAGAACCTTGGCTGAAATTTCGTAGGGCATAATTTGTTGCTCTTTTTTCTAAAATTTTATTTCAAATCTTTTAAGCGTTGGGTCAACTGGTAGTTCGGTGATTTTAATGTCAGTAACCATTGCCGATATAGGTCCCTTTCTCAACTTATCCACGAATTCGGCGAGTGATTGCTCGTCACCCTGCGCCATAACCTCTACCGAGCCGTCCCTAAGATTTCTGACAAAACCGCTTATCCCGAGTTCATTGGCGACCCTGTATGCGAAATACCTGTATCCAACACCCTGAACTATTCCGTAAACGAGGATGTGATATCTTTTAGTCTCCATTCTCGGATAATTTTGCGAAAGCAATGGCTATTTCTACTGCTTCTTTTGGGGTTTTTGCTTGTTTTACTCCCTTTATTTCAAAAGAAGCGAGTCCGACGACGGTTTTGCCGTAAATTTGAGCGAACGATATTTCGGAAAGTGTCCCCCAGCTTCCGTCGATAGCTATGACGGCGTCGCCAACGAGGGGAACTATGGCATTTCGTGCGTGTCCCAAACCCGTAGGTATGGGATAATCTATATATTCATTTGCTTTTTCCCGGGAGCTGCCCGGCAGGATCCCTATAACTGTTCCACCGGCATTTTTGGCTCCTCTTGCCACGGCTTCCATGACGCCGCCCAGGCCACCGCACACTATTACAGCGCCCTTTTCTGCTAAAAGTTTGCCTACTTCCTCAGCAAGTTTCTCTGTTTCAGGGTTGGCGTTGTGACCGCCTACTATTGATATCCAGGGGGCTTTTCTTGGATTCTGTATCATTGTAAGTATTTACTAACCTTATCGGGGCGCCCGGATTTGAACCGGGGACCTCACGGACCCGAACCGCGCGCGCTTCCAGGCTGCGCTACGCCCCGATTTCATCTCATATTAGGAACGAATTCGCACCAAGCAAGAAGAAATTTAAAATCGAAGTTGAACACTCTTGACTATAATTCAAATTCTTGATATTTTGAAAAACACGGAAGCTAGTGAGGGCACGATGAAACATGCGTTCCTTGTTTTGATTGCTCTTTTTGTTTTGGTAGCTTCACAAGAGGTTTCCGTTCCATTTGACTCCACTGGCAAAATTCAGGTGGTTGACGAAAAACTTAATAAAAAGCTCGGTTTATTTCCCAACATATCAGGCTTCAAGCAGGCGCAAATTTTCAAAGTTTCCGACACACTTTATTCGCTTGAGGTCACGCGGGAGGAGAGCGGCAAATTAATACGCGAGCGTAAAACCATGACCGTGGCGGAGTACCTGAGGCTAACGGCAAAAGTCGATTCCATTCTCGCCGTCAAACCCATTGCTTCTGAAATAAGAGCTGCGAAAATAAAGCTTTTAACGGGGTCGCTCATCCTTTCGGCTGGGTATTACGGCTGGGCATTGCCTTATTCGATGGATATAGAGGATGACCGCTCGGTAGTGGCTTTATATATGCTTACATCTGCGGGCGGATTCCTGATTCCTCTTCTTGCAACAAGGGGACAGCGGGTTACCGATGCCGAAGCTACAATGGCGATATACGGCGGGACGAGAGGAATAATTCACGGGATATACATTAGCCGCCTTCTTAAAAAGGACCCTAATTCACGATATGTGCACGGAGTCAATGTTGCTACAAGCATTATTGAGGGTGTTACTGGCTATGTGGTTGCGCACAAAACGAAAATGAGTTCTGGAACTGCCGACATAATAGGTGCATGTGGCGATTTCGGAAGCTGGCTGGGCTGGGGAACGGCATTTCTCGCGGATTACACTTTCGATGACCACCCAAAAGAGAAATCGGGGCTCGTGCTTTTGGGACAGGCGTTAGGGATTGCTGCGGGCAAACTGTGGTCCGAAAAGCAGGATTTCACGAGAGGCGACGCGACTATAGTTTACGGAAGCGGAGTTTTGGGCGGATTTCTTGGCGGGGGAATAGCTCAGGCTTTGGACAGGGATAATGCGGATTTGACTGTTGGCAGTGCGATGGTTGGCTCGGTTTTGGGACTTGTTGCCGGCGGCGCAATGACTAAAGGAAGGGATTTCACGACTGGTCAGGCTGCGTTAATAGCTCTTTCGGAAACAGCATGTGGACTTCTTGGACTTGGGATTAGCTATCTTACGACTGATAATTGGGGAGTATATACGCTCGGCACTGCGTTGGGTGCTGGGCTGGGGTTCGGTCTGGCGTATAAGGCATTTGAGGGCAAGGTGAAGGTGGGTGAACTGGGTAGGTTAAGTGTGAATGTCAATCCTTTAATGCTATCAAATATAAATATCTGCGAATTATCTTCGGATAAGGGTGGTTTGCCTATTCTTATGCTTATATGGGAAATGAATTAACCATAAATCTTGTTATTAAAAAAGTATCTAACACTGTCTCTTGACTTTAATAATATGAGCAATTTAATTTCTTAAATAAATCAAAGCTGGAGTAAATAGATGTAGAAGCAATAAAAAGATCTTTTG
>JAGGRZ010000103.1 GCA_021159335.1 bacterium | reverse complement strand
TCGACATCAGAGCTTATGAGTTCACTTCTTGCGGCGTGTTTTCATCTTTTCCCCGAACAACTCACCATAACAGGTCAGCCTCGCTGCGATGCTTTGTTCCATCCCAAAAAAGATATTCTCGGAAAACTGCTTGGTGTAAATATCGGGGAATTTGAGCAGCCTCGTTGTGATGCTTTGTTCCATCCCAAAAAAGATATTCTCGAAAAGCTGCTCGGCGTAAATATCGGGGAATTCGAGCATATCGTTTTTTACATGCCAACTTTCAGAAAGAGAATGAACCAAAGAGTTGAGGGTGCAGATATCGAGGATAACATATTCAGATTCAGGAATTTTGATGCGAAACGATTCCATGAGTTTCTGAAAAAGCATGGTATACTATTCGTCGCTAAACTTCACTGGACCGAAGAACCGCTTTATGATGCCATCGACAAAAAATTTACTGGAGAAAACTTTAGAATCATCCGAAACGATGCATTATCCAGAAACCTCGTGGATATATATGAGCTTTTGGGCGCAGCTGACCTTTTGATTACGGACTATTCCTCCGTCTATTTCGACTTCCTGCTCCTTGATAAACCTATAGTTTTCGTCCCCGTCGACATAGATATCTACCGAATCAAGCGCGGTTTTCTTCTCGAACCGTATGACTTCTGGACGCCTGGGCCAAAAGCCTACGACCAGGAATCACTCGAGGAGGAAATGTTAAAATCCCTGCGGGACAAAAGCTATTATTCCCAGCAGCGCGAGACAATTAATGCGTTGGTAAACAACTTCCGCGACGACCGCTCAACAGAACGAGTATGGAATGAGATAAGAAAGCGACTTGAGGAGCTGCGATGAGCGTTAATGTCATGAAAAAAACTGCTAATGTTTTCTCGTGGAATGTTATAGGAGCTGCGATAGGATTTTTCTTTCAATTGTTTCTTGCAAAAACCATAGGCGACGCAGAATATGGCAAAGCGAGCCTCGTTTTCGGCGCCTCTGGAACGGTAGCTATATTTCTCACATTTGGGTTCCATCCGCTTCTTGTCAGAAACGCGGCGGTAAATCCTAAAAAAGCAAAAACAATATTCTCACAGATGCTAACATCGACCCTTGGAGTTGATATATTTGTTCTCCCGCTGACGCTTTCGGTGCTTTTCATTATGCTATTCAATTCGGGTCTATATGGCTGGCAGTATGTTGTCGCAGCGTATCTTTTGATAATTTTCACACAGGTATCGGAGCTTATCTACGGCTACTATAAAGGTATAAGCAAACAGGAGATAGCAAGCTTCACGAAAGATGTTGCAGTGCGGATAACCAAAATAGCTTTTTTCTTTCTTTTAATTCCGTTTCTCGGCTGGACCCATAAATCACTGGTAGCGGCTTCACTGGCACCCTTGCTCGTTATGGGATACCTCGCCTCGAAAAATTTTTCTGGCAAGCCAAAGCTGGATTTCACGGTTGCATGGGACTATATGAAACAATCGCGATTTTTTTACCTCGTAACGATACTATACGGGCTTTACGGTTCACTTTCAAAAGTTCTTCAGGGTATTTATGCCACGAGTGCCGTAGTCGGTGCGCTTTCACTTGGAATGACTATCAGCGTGATAGTTCAGATGCTCGGAATAGCTTTCACAAATGTAGCTATGCCAATATTTTCTGAAAGCTGGCACAAAGGTGACCTAAAAACCATAAAAACAGTTTTTACAGATTTAACTCGCTGGAACGCATACCTTGTTTTGCCGCTTACAATATTTTTGCTTGTCAACATTAGTCGAATCCTTGGATTCCTTGGATGGAATGATCCGATTTACCCGTCGATAATATCAGTGGTCCTTATAGCGCAATTTTTCAACTCGTTCGTGGGACCCAACGGCACCCTTCTAAACATGACCCACCACGAGCAGTTCGAAGTTTTAAACGGTGCGGTGGGACTCATTACAGGCATATTACTTGGAGTAATCCTTGGACCAAAATATACTATGGGAGTAGCCATATCGTTCGCAGCATCGGTGATTATCGTAAACTTAATGAAATTTTTTGAGGTTGCCTTAATATTTGGAATCTATCCTTACAGTGCGAAGGTTCTCGCATATCTTTTCGCAGTCGGTTCCATACAGTGGATTGTCTTTAAATTTATCTCAACAAAGTTTATGGGCTTTTTAACTTGGCTCTTCATATCTTGCGCCGCACTCGTTCTCTTCATGATCATCGACTTCACTTTCTCCCCAATAAGAGGCGATAGAAACGCATTATTTGGACTTCTAAAGAAAACAAAACAAAGATAAGGAGCGTAAAATGAAAGTAGTGATCCTTGCAGCAGGGTTCGGGACAAGGCTCGGCACAACGCTTCCAAAGTGTCTCGTCAAAGTTGACAGTGAACGAACCATTCTCGACATTCAGATTGAATCGTTGAAACACCTTATCGACGATATCTACATCGTGGTGGGCTTCAAAAAAGAAATGATAATGGAATACTATCCAGAACTTACTTTTATTTACAATCCTCTATTTTTTGCGACCAACACCGCAAAAAGTCTCTACCTTGCTGTAAAGAAGCTCGATGATGATGTTCTCTGGCTTAATGGTGATGTAGTTTTTGAGCCGAAATTAATGGAATACATTCTCTCGCACACCGAAAGTTCATTTATGGCAGTAACGATGGGAAATGTTGACGAGGAAGCCGTCAAGTTTAAAGTGGATGAGCGTGGATTCATTTCCGCTGTCTCAAAGGAATTAACCAACGCGCTGGGCGAAGCCGTCGGGATAAATTTTGTAAAACGCGAGGAGCTCAAGCTGCTCGTTGAGGGGCTCGCCAGATGCAACGATAACGATTATTTCGAGAAAGGGATTGAATATGCGATAGAGAATGGCTTGAAAATAAAGCCTCTTGATATAAGCGAATTTTTCTGCATGGAGGTCGACTTTGAGGAGGACCTGAGCAGAGCAAAAGAAGCGCTAAAGAAAATAAATGAGTAAAAATAACATAACAATAAGCGTTATTATCCCTTCTTTTTATCCTGAACGCGAAAAAAATGTTCTGGAAATAATAAGAAAATTAAGAGCAGACCGCCTGCCACCTGACGAGATAGTAGTAATAAAAGAATTGGCTCCAGCGGGAAAGGCACGAAATTTAGGTGTGGAAAGAAGCAGCGGTGACATATTGATTTTTATTGACGACGATGCGATAATAGAATCTGACGATACGCTGAGTAAAGTGGTAGAGGCATTACTTTCGGACGATAACATAGGTATGGCAGGCGCAGTGCAAAAACCATGTCCAGACATGAACTGGCTTCAAAAAGCATACAGAAAGCAATTCCCTCGCACCGAAGCACCAACTGTAAACGAAATAAAGGAAAGCGACATGGTAACCACACTCTTTTGCGCGATAAGAAGGGACGATTTTATCGCCGCGGGAGGATTTGACGAAAGGCTAATAGCTGGGCAGGATAATCTGTTGCGTCACAAAATAAGACAGATGGGCAAAAAAATTGTACTCGTGCCAGAAACATTGGTCTATCATCCACTGCCGCGCTCGATAGCAAATGTGCTAAAAAGGGAGATAATATACGCGCATGGTATGGCTCAACTAAGTAAGCTCAATCTTATGCCGGTACCTGCTAAAAGGATAAAAAATATGTGGCAGGCGTTTTTTTACGCACTGGTTCGAATTATCGCATTACCCGTAAGACTATTTTACGGTGGTCCTGACGGCAAAAGCTTTGGATTCTGGTATCTTAGAGCTCCCGCATGGCTTGTTAACTCCATCGCATATGCATGGTTCTCAGCAAAAACAAAGAATGAGAATAGCTATTGACATATTTCCTCTTCAAACTCAATCGAGATACCGCGGAATAGGTGCCCACATAAGGGGTATTTTGCGTGGACTCTTTGAGTTAAACACAAAACACGAATTCATCCTTATTTGCTCTAAAAATAACATTCCACAGGAATTACTTCGGGAAAAGCCAGAAAATTTCGCCGTTGAGTATGTTGATTTTTCCTTCGGAGGCTACTTCGATATAATATATAACTGGCTAATAAAAAGGAAATTTGCCGAAAAAATTATCAGCAAAACAAACCCTGATGTTTACTTCGACTCCTCTTTTGCTGAAATGTGGTGTCCGCCGCTTAATCCCAAAAGCAGAGTAGTAACATGGATTTACGACCTCATATTCTTTAAATTCCCCGAATACCATGCAAAAAATCTCAAACAGAAAATAAAGCATCTTTTGTGGCATAAAAAACTAATGAACGCATTAAAAAATTACATAATAACGAGCTCGAACTTTGTGAAACGCGAATTGCTTACCGATTACGATCTGGACGATAAAAAGGTCTTTGTCGTTCCTCTTGGAGTTGACCAAAAATTTTTTGAAGTAAACTCGGACAAAGCAATCGAAAACGACATCAAACAAAAGTATATACTATATGTTGGTGGGATAGACCCTCGAAAAAACCTTATTCGAGCCATTAAAGCTTACTCATTAGCACTTAGTATATACTATATGTTGGTGGGATAGACCCTCGAAAAAACCTGATTCGAGCCATTAAAGCTTACTCATTAGCACTTAAAGAAGCCGATTTACCAAAACTCCTCATTTTGGGAAAAATAAATAAAAATGACGAGAACTTTTTACGATTAATGCGCGAAATAAAGAACAATAAACTTTCCGACAAAATCGTTTTCCATGGTTTCGTGCCCGACGACCAACTCCCAGCAATGTATGCCAACGCTCAGTTTCTTCTTTTTCCGTCTCTTTACGAGGGTTTCGGATTGCCAGCGGTCGAGGCTATGGCTGCTGGATGCCCTGTGCTCACCTCAAACCGGTCGGCTATACCGGAAGTAGCTGGCGATTGTGCATTGATGGTTGATCCGTATGATGTCGAGGAAATCGCAAGTGCAATTCTAAAACTTGCTGGTGACGAGCAACTAAGGATAAAGCTTGCCGAATGCGGACGAAAAAGAGCAAGGCAATTTAGCTGGGCTAAGACTGCAGAAAAATTTGTTAGCACTCTTGAAGAGGTGGTAAAAAATGGATGAGGAAAGAGTAATTCTTGCTCATGGCGAAGGCGGTCTCGCCACTAAAAGGCTTATTGAGAACATTTTCGCGAAAAAATTCTCCAACCCCATTCTAAATCGCTTTGAGGACTCAGCGATAATAAAAACCAATGGGAAGAAAGCTTTTACAGTTGATGCTTTCATAGTTGAGCCAATATTCTTTCCCGGAGGCGACATAGGGAAACTTTCGGTGGCGGGGACGATTAATGACCTTGCCGCCATGGGCGCCAAACCAAAATATTTTTCCGCCTCATTCGTTATTGAGGAGGGGCTAAAAATAAGTGGCAACCAAAATATTTTTCCGCCTCATTCGTTATTGAGGAGGGGCTAAAAATAAGTGACCTCGAAAAAGTAGCCGACAGCATGGCAAAAACACTTAACGAGGTAGGCGCAGAAATTGTTGCAGCAGACACAAAAGTCGTCCCCAAAGGCCACGGTGGCGGAATCTACATAACCACGGCTGCGGTAGGAAATGTAATTATAGATGTTGGTATCGACAGAATCGAACCCGGCGATGTAGTAGTGCTCTCAGGCGACATAGCACGACATGGTGCAGCGATATTAGCAGCCAGAGAAAACATTGAAACAGACCCGCCGCTTAATTCCGATTGTGCGCAGTTGTGGGGACTCGTAGAGGATGCCATAACTTCAGGCGTGGAGATTCATGCCATGCGCGACCCCACGAGAGGCGGTCTCGCAACAGTGCTCGTGGAAATAGCCGAAAAAGCAGGACTCGGAATAGAGGTAGATGAAAACGCCATCCCGATAAAGGAACAGGTCAAAGCGCTTTGTGAACTTTACGGCTTCGACCCATTATACATGGCCAACGAGGGCAAGATGGTATTTTTTGTCGCTGAAAATGATGCGGAAAAACTTCTTAACGCGCTTAAAAACAACGAACTCGGCAGCTTCGACCCATTATACATGGCCAACGAGGGCAAGATGGTCTTTTTTGTCGCTGAAAATGATGCAGAAAAACTTATCAACGCGCTTAAAAACAACGAACTCGGGACCTCAGCAGCGATAATAGGCAAAGTAACAAACGGCAAAGGCGTAATCCTGCGGACCAAAATAGGTGGAAAAAGAAAGCTAATAATGCTTGAAGGCGAACAATTACCCAGAATATGTTGAAATTTTAATAATCATCTTGGCAAAAATGCTGAATAACATTAAATTAAATAAAAAGGAGGCTATTAATGAGATTGATTCTATTGATTTTAGTATTAACCACTTCACTTTTAATATCTCAAACTGTCTCACCAAAAGTTGTGGATAACGGCGGTGGTCGCATATCTGGAACATCCTACGCTCTCGATGCTTCGATAGGACAGGCAGTGATAGGTTTTGGGCACCCCGCACACGGAACATCATTCGAGGCAGGATATGTGACATCATA
>JAGGRZ010000102.1 GCA_021159335.1 bacterium | reverse complement strand
CCCAACCAGGGTCAAGAGTAACGCAGTATTGGACATATTGCGTGTCACCATATGTGAGATGCAACATATCGCCTCTGCCAGATGAGGAAAGCCATTTTTGGGCTACCCAGTACCATGTAATTCCTCCAGCGCTTAATTCGTTACGGCAAAGAACAGCTATAATAAAATAGTCTCCATCGTGACCCGGCTGGTCCAGATAAACTGCGAGTTTAATACTATCAACAGTGTGGCTAACCACATCAATGCCTACAAACGATGCTGTAGGGTCCGATGTGCCAGTTGCTCTGAAATCTCTTACCCAATCAGCGTAAGGACCTGAGGAACCGTCGTTGCCATTAACGAACATGTGAGGAACATACCCCATAGAATAATATGAGCTATAATAGCTGTATCTTTGGGCATTGCCTGGAACCTGTAGGGGGTCAGTTGAACCAGTATGCATGTAGATAAGCACTGTGCTATCCTCCCATTCAGAGCGGTGAGTCAGTAGATATTTCGTGAGCACGCCTGCAATATGCGCATGTTATTCTGCCAAAAATTTCTCCCACAGCCATGCGAGGCGCTGAGTAAATCGTTGAGATAAGCATTAATACCGCGAGCACGGCGAAAATTTTACCTCTCATAACACCCCCTTGCTATTTTCAAACCTAACTATTTTAGGTTATATACTACAAAATAAATGTGTTTTTTGCAACAGAAAATCCGCTATTTTACAAGGATTATTTTCTTTCTCATTATGCTTTTTTCGTCGCTTATTCTCACCAAGTAAACTCCCGATGAGTTGTCCTTTGCATCCCATATCATCGTTCCTCTGCCCTCAACATTCTTTCTAAGCACGATTCTTCCAGTTATATCGGTTATCTCTATTATCGCTTTCTTGGGGGCGTAGAATGAGATTCTGCACATGCTGTTAAATGGATTTGGGCTTGCATTAATATATACCGTTTTCGGTCGAGGATTAATCTCAGCAACACTTGCACTGTCCCTAAGCCAGTTTATTATTCGCTGCATAACGGTAAGCCTGTGGTTAAAGCTATCTATAGCCTCGAAGCCAAAACCAAGGTAAACGAGGCCATAGTGTTCGTGCCATCCTGAGCCGTATCTTAACCCTGCGCACTCACGCGTGCCAGGACCGTAGTAGAATATAGGCTTTGCTCCCGCTATAGGAGTTATAACATCAGCGTAACTTGAGTTGTCGGCTCCGTCGCCATCGTCTATGCTGAATTGCAGCCCATCCGAAATGGGGTCACCCGGCACACCGTGAACCTCGTGACTTGTTGCTGAATCGAAAAGTGCAGACCTGTCAGAACTTGCGCGAAGGTAGCTTTCGAAAAATTCGTAGTCGGTGTATCGGCCGTCAAGAACGAGGTCATAACCTATTTCAGTGCCTGAGATGAACAGTTTTCCGCCGCGGTCGAGGTAGTATTTCAACGCTGACCTGTCAGAGGATTGTAAAGTTCTGTTGCGACTATAATTACCCGTGAACCACACAACTATGTTGAATCTTTCCATTATCTGACCGTCAAGTGGACCATTTCGCCGATTGTAATAGAAGTATTGGAGACCAAGAGAATCCAAGACCTCTGTGTAGTAATGCTCATAATCGTATCTATAGTCATCGTCAACGAGAAGTATATTTCCGCCTGTCGTGGCTATGTAGTGGAATTCGAAAGAATCGGGAGCGTTTAATGCTGAATAGCTTACATTTATTTCTGCGGTAGCTCTTACTGTCGGGTCTGATATTACAACGATTTTAAGACTATCGATAGCCGCTGTGTCGAGGAATATTGTGGTGTCGCCACTTATAACTGTTCCATTGTAATAAATAGTAACATCCCAGGGAATGGGAGCATCAATAGTGAAATCCATGTTTATCGAGTCTCCATTTGCACCGAGGTTTTTGATGACATTGGTTATTGTTGCTGTGTCACCGAGGTCAAGGATATTATATGTAGGGCTTAGGTTATCTACATTGTACATATACGCCGGCAATGGTAACGCCATTTTCACAGATTGAAGAACCTCATTGCTTATAGGATCATCTATAATGAAAACAACCTCGCAATTTGGAGTGTACCAGCGGTAGCTTCGCGTGAAGTCTAATGCTATATCTAATGTATCGCCTACCGACGGAGCGGTGAACATATACCCAAGGTAAACAGGGAAAACTCCTCTTACGACCCAATTATATTCGCTTGCGGTGCCCGATGGTGGATGAAGATGGTTTTCGGTGACGAATGCGTAAATCCTGAAGAAGTTGCCTGAATTGGCAGGGTCAATATTAACTACACTTACATACATTGTGTCACGGGTAATGTTTCTGACTATGATATCGAAGTCCGAGGAATCTCTGCCTATAGCAGCATGAAGGCTGTCTATTATTTCCTGTGCTGGAACAACTTCAGTTAATCTGAGAAAATCACCCCAAGGGGTGCTAACTATCGTATCACTTGGATGGAACAATCTGTAAGCAAAAAGTTGGTATTCCCTCGCACTCGAGGATAAATAGTTCTCATTATTAAGAAAAACTATTAGCACCGCTGAATCCTCTATAGCGGGATAATTCGCAAGAACATATCGCATACAGCTATCCGAATAAGTGCCCCCCGCCGTTATCCCCATCTCCGCGAATGGCTGCCTTATAAAGGCAAATGAGGAACTGGCGAGTATTAAAATGGCGATAATGAATGCTGCCTTCTTCATTTTACCCCTCCATTTTTAATGATATAATTATTACTACTTTAGTAAAGTTATTCTTCTTGTTACTTCGTCATTTCTGCTTGTAAGTTTTATAAGATAAATCCCTGACGGCAGATCAGCGGCGTTCCACTTTACTTGTCCGCTACCACCTACCTCTCGGTTGAAAACCTTTTTGCCAGAAAGGTCGTATATACTTAGTTCCCCCACACCTACAAGGGAATATTTGATAAGACATATTGGATTGAATGGATTGGGCGTTGCTGTTATAGACACTGATTTTGGCATAACTGTTTTTTCCTCGTCGATGCCGGACTCAAGGAAGTTAAGTATTCTTCTCATAAGGCTCAGGCGCGCGTCGTGGTTGTCTATAGCCTCGAATGGGAATCCGAGGTAAACCACCCTGTAGGCGCCGTCGAAGCAAAGTCCCGCGCAATGGATGCTATCGCCGCGATACCGTAGTATCGGCAATGCGCCGTAAACTGGTGTTAAAACATCTGAGTATCGCCCATTATTTGCGCCATCACCGCCTCTTATTGAGAAGTGTAATCCCCAGCCAAGAAGGTTGCCAGGAACTCCATCGATATCGAAACTGGGTGGTGCATCGAAAAGCTCGGTTGAGTCAGCACTCGCGTGAAGATATCTTTCGAAGAATGTGGTGTCCGTGTATCTTCCGTCGAGTATAAGGTCCCAGCCTATCTCAGCGCCCGTTATGAATAATTTCCCGCCAGAGTTCAAGTAGTGCTTTATAGCGTATTTGTCGCTCTCAAGAAGTGTTCGCGAGGAATAATCGCTGGTGTACCATATAACCTGACTGAACCTTTGAAGCTGTTCTGGTGTTACGAATTTGATTGACCTATCGTGTCTTAAATATTGAACCCCCAGTTCATTAAGCACATCTTCGTAGTAATAGGCAAAATTTATTCTGCCATCATTCACAAGAAGCAGTTCACCACCGGTTCCCGCCATAAGATGTGCGGTGTACATTCGGCCGTTTGCTCGTGAGATGGAAACAACATTTATTCGGGATATGTCAAGGTCTACTGTATCCGTTACAATGACAACTGTTACAGTTTCTGTGGCGAATGTGTCAACAAAGATCCAACCACTATCCCCGAAGCAACTGTCTCCAATGCAAAATTGGACTGTCCATGTTGGTGGCGCATCTGTGCTAAGTCGTATGCTGATGGTGTCAGGGTTTGCGCCAAGGTTGGAGAAGCGGAACATGAATTTTGCGGTATCCCCTGGATTAAGCAACATAGATGTTGATATCGGGCTAATCATTGCGTAGTAATAATCTGGCACTGGGAGAGGCGCATGGGCAGCCTGAAGTATCTCGTGCGTAGCTGAGTCATCGATAAAAATTGCAAGCTCAAGGTTTCTGGGATTCCACGCTGTTGACCTATAATACGGTATTGCAAAATTGGTGGTTGCGCTTGTTGGTGTGAATGTCGTTCCAAATGCCGTGGGGAAAATTTCACGCGCTATCCATTTGTATCCGTCCGATGGTCCACCGTAGAAACGGATGTGATTTTCCAACACAAAAACGAAAAGTCTAAAAGGACCTGGTCCGACCGACGATAAATCCGTGTTGACATTAATGTAAATCGTGTCCTCTGTGGCGTGGTCGAATACTATTTCAAAAGGCGATGTGTCCCTTCCTATGGCTGCAAGAAGACTATCCATCAGTTCGCTTTCGCCTGTCGAGCGGTCAAATGGACTGACGGGTATATTCCCGTTGAAGTCGGACCATGGAGTTCTTCTCGAACTATCACCAGGATGAAGTATTTCGAGGTAAACATAGTTGAGATAGCTCACTATCCTCGGTGTCTCATAGCTGGAACTCATGACGAACGATACCATTACAGCGGAATCATATATTGCTGCGTAGGTGGTATCAAGGTGTCTCGCTGTTGGTCTCGATGTTGAACCCCACGGGTAGAACTCGAATTCTGCAGCAGGTGTGCGCAGGTAACCCAAAGCAAGCGATACGAGAAGCGCAAGCATGATTGGAACTGCTAACTTCTTCATTTTAACCCCCCTTTTGGTTTTTATAGCCTGCGGGCCCAAAACCCGCTTCTTAAATATTAAATGTTATAATTTACAAAGAGCCAATTTATTTTATTAGGGCGATTTTACTGCTATGTGTGAAGCCATCCCCGCAAAGGCTGATTATGTAAATTCCTGAGGATTTATCGGCAGCGTCCCATATGTATGTCCCGGAACCTTTGACCGTGGCGCTTTCGACCAGTTTGCCGTTTATGTCGAGAATTTCCA
>JAGGRZ010000101.1 GCA_021159335.1 bacterium | reverse complement strand
AGGAGGACATCATGGGCTTTGGAGCTTTTAAACTGCCTACTGGTGAATACAGGTTCACCGGGGAGCACTTATCTGTTGGCGCTAACCAAAGGGTCTACATCGACCCGTCCATCTGGTGCATTCATGGGGGATACGAAGCGTTCGGGAAGTACATCATGACCAAGTCCAATGTGACCGCGCATCTTGCGCAGATCCATCCCTTTACGTTTGGCTGGATTGCTGACCTTCACGTATCTTCAGGGCTGCCCGATTCTGTGGTGTGGACGGATGCAGCCAAGGAACAAATAGATCGATTAGCTTTGTGTAATCCAAGCTTTACTATGTTCGGCGGTGATGTTGTATCTGGTTCCGGTGGATATACAGGAGACAACTTTGGACTTGACTCTCCAATTGAAGAAAGTTGGTTTGAAATTATATGGAATTATTCAAAGGACAAACTGTCAAACAACCTTTGGGTTAAGGGAAACCATGATATTGATCCTAATTGTGATTATTTCTATGATTGGTTTGAGAGGCTCTGGTACTTGGAATTAGGAATGTTTAAGCTCATAGGGTTCGATGCATACAATGAGCAGAGTATAGTTCCCGGGTTTTGTGAGCCCTATCTATCATTACCTGATATGCTCTGGCTTAAAAAGAGACTGTGTGAAGATCAATTAAGCAAGGTGATATTTGCTCACCATCCCTTGGATCAATGGTATAAATATGCATCCTGGGTATTTGAGAAGGCTTCGAATGTCAAATGCGCTTTTGGCGGTCATACACACGAGCTTATCTATACGGAAGTCGCAAATATACCGGTGTATGTTAATGGAACTTGCAGTGATCCAAATTCTAAGCCACACTTGGCTACTATAGGCATTTTTACCAAAGACGGAAGTGTGCATACTACTTTAATGCATGGTGATTTAGAAGTACATGGGAGTTCCGATGATATTGAGATAAATACCCCGAAGACTATGAATTGGAAGAAGGAGGAAGTTAAGGGTGCAATTCCCGTGAGGTTGGTGAAGCGGTTCAACGGACATTATTTGAATCTTATCGTACACTGTCCTTCTGAAAGCACTGTTCATGTTCAGCTGAGGAGGAAAGCGGATACTGCCGTCGAAATGGTGAGTGATGCAGAGATGTACATCATAGGAAAGGAGATTTGCTCGGAGAGAAATCCTTATGATCTCTGGACCTGTTCCTGCGGGATAAGGTGGAATTGCTATCATGCAGATGCTGGAGAGGTTCTTGAAGTGAGCTTTAATTTAGCGAGGACTCCCCACTTGTGAAGGTAGGGATAAGAGCAATATCCTGTACTCTCCCGGCGTTAGTTGGGAGATGCAGGATAGGCGAAGCCCGAAATAGTAAAGAACCACACCTGTAAAGACGCGGAGGTTTGTCGGCCGACGGTATCGTCCTGGCAGACTACGCCGATGTGGTACATCTAATAGAAGATCTCGAAAAA
>JAGGRZ010000100.1 GCA_021159335.1 bacterium | reverse complement strand
GGTATGCCCATTTGCTGACGATACTTCGCAACGGTCCTCCGAGCAATATTTATGCCCTCAGAATTAAGAATCTGTGCTATCCGCTCGTCCGAAAGCGGGAAATGCTTGTTTTCCGATTCGATAAGTTCTTTTATTCTCCTTTTGACCGTATCCGTAGCAACCATGTCGCCAGAATGAGATTTAATCCCGCCAACAAAAAACTTTCTTAGAGGAAATGTACCATATGGAGTAAGAACATACTTATTCCTCACGATTCTTGAAATCGTGGCAGGATGAACCCCGACATACTCCGCTACCTTCTCCATCGTCAGCGGTTTCAGGTTTTCTGGCCCAGCTTCGAAAAATTCGCGCTGAAAATGAAGTATCGCGCGCATTGTGGCAATAAGCGTATTCCTTCGCTGTCTTAGTGCATCAATCCACCAGCGCGCCGACTCAAGCTTTTTGAGCAAGAACTCCTTCGCTTCGTCCGATAGCTCACTCGATTTATTAAGAAGCTCCTTGTATCGGCTATTTATCGTCAACTCAGGGATACCTTGGTCGTTGTAGATAATCTGCCATTCACCACGGTCGTCTTTAGCAACAATAAGGTCAGGCTCGATGTGCACAACTTTTGTCTCGCGCCCTTCAGCAGGCGAAAAAGAAAGATGCGAGAGAATTTCTTTCGCCGCAGCTATTTCCTCTTCATCAACACCAAGCGATTTGGCAAGGTGCGATAAAGGCTTAGTTTTTAACTCATCGAAGTGATCTCTGACAAGCTTGAACGCCACAGAATCCTCAAGCCCAAGGTCTTTTAGCTGAATCAGCAAACACTCCCTCAAATCTTGTGCCGCTATCCCCGGCGGTGAAAGGGATTGAACGACTTTTAACGCCCGCCTTACATCATCATCCGTGAACTCGTATCCCTGTTTCTTCAATTCATTTTTTATCTCCTCGATTGTGAGGGGTAGGAAACCCCTTTCATCAAGATTTCCTATTATGAATTCGCCGATTATTTTCGTTTTCTCGTCGGTCGCTGCAAGCATGAGTTGCTCCATAAGGTCCTCGTAGGTTGACTTCTCATACTTTGCTATCGCCAATGGGTCAGTGGTATCATCCTGCTCGTCAAAACCAAGCTGAGCACCAGCAAGAGACAGCCCATCGAGAAATTTTCGCCATTGGTCGAGTTGCTCATCTATTTTTGGATTTGGTTTATCGTCTACTATCGGTGGGTCAACAACCTCGAGCAAAGGATTTTCCTGAAGCTCTTCATTGAGTTTCTGAATAAGATCAAGTTTGGGCAACATCAAAAGCTTTAGCGTTTGAATGAGCTTAGGCGTTAGAATTTGCCGTAACTGTGGAACCTGTCGTAGAGATAGTTTTTCCATTGGTGCCTCCTATATAGATAAGATATAGGAGACAAGGGAATGTTCAATAAGTAAATGAAAAAGCGATTTTAACGTATATTTATCACCCAAATGGCACAGGCGTGAATGTTATTATGAAAATAAATATACAAAACCACCCTAAAAATTTCCTACGCCAGTCAAGCGACATGCTCGGATAAATTATTGGTGGGTGTTTTAGCCCGAGAACGAAGTACAATAAAAATGCCCATATTATCCAGCCGGGCCAAAATATGCCGAGCGGAAGAAGCGAGAAAAAAACTATTTTCGAAACCACATTAGCCTTTTCATCGCCAAGTAAAGCATACATTATATGTCCACCATCGAGCTGACCTATAGGGAGCAAATTAAGCGATGTCACGAAAAGCCCCAACCATGCTGCGAAAGCAGGCGCCGAAAGCTGTAGGTCATACCCGGATGGTATTGTCCCGTGAATAGCTTTTACAACCGCGACAAGAATTATTGAACCACCCAATCGCAATCCTACCGCAGGTTTTGTTATCATTACTATCTTTGAGTGCCAAACACCCCAGAAAAGTATAGGCAGTGCAGCGAAAAAACCAGCCAAAGGTCCCGCTGCACCAACATCCATAAGAGTATCGCGGTACTTTATAGGTTCTTTAATTTTTATAAACGCACCGAATGTTCCTATCAAAGTGGGTGCAGGAATGAAATACGGCAAGGTAGCACGGATATTGTGATATTTTGCAGCGAGATAATGTCCGGTTTCGTGAATGCCAAGAATCAGCATGAGTGGCAACGAAAACTTTAAACCCGAAATGTACCACAAAATCCCCGTGCGCCCAGCTCCTTCCATCATAGCGCCCGCGAAGGTCGTGGTGAAAAGCGTTATCACAAAAAGAATCAAATTAAGCGTTATCTTTTTTCTACGCTGAAACTGGGGAAACGATATTTTTATGACCTCTTGCTGAGTCTCGTATTCATTCATTGGTGTCATTCCTGTACCCATCAAGATAAATAAATCTATTCAAAAGATTTATATACTTTGAGAACTGCTTACCCTTAGGTAATTCCTTCTCGATGATATGCTCCACACCAGCAGCCTGGGAATCAAGTAAGTCTGCATGATGAAGAATAATAGCTTCAATAGTCATAGGCCTTATCGCAGCTCCGCGTTCTGCATCGCCGTGATGGGATAAAATCATGTGGACTACCTCGTCGAGCAACTCGTCAGGAAAGCCATCAATCCTGGATGCACTTTCTACCACCCTCATCACACCAAGCACTGTATGACCAAGCAATCTGCCTTTAACAGAATAATCGAAAAAGCCCGCAATACTCAGCTCATCGACCTTGCCAATGTCGTGAAGTAGTGCTCCACAAATGAGAAGGTCACGCCTGCACGGAGAATAAAATTCGCTGACTTTTTTGCAGACCGCCGTTACCCTTAGTGTGTGCTCCGCAAGACCGCCCAAATACGCACCATGCCACAGTTTTGCAGCGGGATATGTCAAAAACTTATCTCTAAATTCGCCGTCAGAAAATATCGAAGTAGCAAGCTTCTTCAGCCACTCGTCCTCAAGTAAGTTTATGTATTTTTCTACTTGTTTCCATAACACATCAGAAGAATACCGCCCCTTGGGCAGCAGTTGTTCTATTTCTACTTCGTTAGGTTCAGCCAATCTTATTTTCTGAATGGAAAGCCAGCTCTTACCACCATATTCCATGCCTTCGCCCATAATCTTTACCACGCTTCCTTGAGAAAGCATCTTATATAGTTCTTGTGCGTCGTCTCCCCAGTATGTGCCGTTTATTCTGCCTGACGAGTTACCAACTTCAAGTGATAGATAATGTTGTCCCTCCTTCACCCGTTGTTCAATTTTCCTGATAACGAAAAATCCAAGGATTTTCTCGCCCACCTCTATTTTTCTTAAATCATCGCTCATTTGAACGAGTTTGCTATGGAATCTATTAAAGCGGTATCTACCGCTATATCGCTTGATGTTCGAAGCGAATCTACGATTTTGGTCAATCTCTCGTTAAGCTTGAGAGTGAAAAGCTGGTTTCTTATTTCCGACCTTACCTCATCCAGAGGCCTCAAAGTACCTTCCTTTTTCTTTTCCAGAATCATGAAGAAATGATAGTTTCCCTGCGCTTTGACGGGACCAACTACATCTCCGACATTAGCATTAAAAACAGGCTTAACGAGTTCAGGCAAAAGGTCATTCCTCGTGAACCATCCTATATAACAACTATCCCTTGGGGAATACGAACTCGAAAATCTTCTGGCAACCTCGCAAAAGCTTGCTCCAGATTTCAAGGCTTTTTTGACAGAGTCAGCATAACTTTTGTTGTCCACGCTTATATAGAGTGCCTTAATCTCATCCGATTCACGGATATAATCGCTTTTGTGGGATTCATAATATTCGTTGATCATCTCAGGTGTTATTTCTATCTGCGCGCTCAAAACTTTCTGTCGAAGGTAATCTATCAAAATGTGGCGTCTTGCCTCATCGAGTCGTCGCCTAACCTCGTCGTCAGAGTCAGCACCTTTCCTTTCCGCGAACAACGCCAGAAGCTGTTCATCAATCCAATCATGAGCAATTTTTATCCATTGCTCCTTCGAAATCTTACCGCGGTATTCCTTCGGAACCTGCTCCACAAATTCGTAGACAGTTAAGGTTTTTGAATCAGCCTTTGCTACCTTGCGCTCTGACTTGCCACATCCGATAAATGCCGAAACAGCAAGAATAATGGTTAATGTGTATATCAAATACCTCATTAATTTAAAGATATCTCGTTTGACAAACTGCGCAAACGATTAAAAAAGGGCATCCCACAAGAGGATGCCCTCACTCTCACTACCAACTACTAACCAACGATTCAGCTTGCCGGTGTCTTAGCTTTTTCCTCTTCTTTGCCCTCGTATTTACTTTTATCGATGGTTTTCGCTATGTTTTTCTCATAGATTTTGAAACCATACTTCTTCTTAGCTTTTTCGATCCAATCCTTGTATGCCTTGTTTCTGAGCTTTACGCGCAATCTGCTTCTTGCTATTCTTGCAACGCGCTCAAATGGTCTTGGCTGAGGCGGAATCTTTTCTATAACCTTTATCACAGAGTATTTGCCCTGGAACGGAATAGGAGCAGGATACACATCGCCCGGATTGATTTGCTGTGCCGCTCTGTATAGCTCGGGATAGCGCCTTTCGGTAAGCTCGAGTTCTCCTCCCCGGTCCTTAACATATGTCCTTAATGTGTATTTCTTCGCTAATTCCTTGGCGTCCTCGCCCTTCTTTATTCTATCGATAAGTTTCTTGGCCTCGTCCTCTGTCGCTACCTGAATCTCGATAGCCTTTATGGTGGCTGGGGTCATGAACGAATCTTTATTCTCCTCATAGTATTTCCTGACCATTTCATCGGTGATGTTCACATCCATTATCTTCCGCTTGTAGATGTCGATCATTCTTCTTTCGAGGTCTCTTTTCAGGTAGTCGTTATACTCCTCAGACTTGTCCACACCCATTTCAAGTGCCTTCTGCTCGAGTAATGTGGGCTGCAACATGGCGAAAACAAGGTCTCTAAGCTCATCCTCGTTGGTATACTTCCCTCGTCTGAAGGGCGGAATAGTGTTGAAAGCGGAATCAAATTGTGCGATAGTCCATGAACCGCCTTTCCATGTGCACAATTTCATCGATTTTTCCTCATCAGTATACTGAGGTCCCTTCGGCTGTGGAGCATTGGGTTGCATATACTTTTCTGGTGGCGGAAGCGTCGAGAGCTCACGAAGAACAATTTTTACTGCATCGGGGTTAAATTGTATGTTAGCCTCATTCTTCAAATTCTCAAGGAACTTGTCTACGAGTTCTCTTTGCTTCTTTCTACGCAAGAGGTCAGTTATTCTCTCCTTCTCTTCCTCAAAAGATTTCAGGTTTGGATTTTTCCTCTTACCTTTAACCATTATTATGTGCCATCCAAACCTCGTTTTCACCGGCTCCGAGAACTGTCCGGGATTAAGCGCGAAAGCAGCTTTTTCAAAGTCAGGGTCCATAGTGAAAGCGGTGAACCAGCCGAGGTCACCACCGCGGTCTTTGGTTGCTCTATCGAGCGAGTATTTAGCGGCAAGTTCTTCGAATGAGGCGCCATTCTTAAGCATTTTGTAAATAGAATCAGCTAACTCCTTGGAATCCACAAGAATATGCGCAGCATTTATTTCCTCTTTCATCATCTCGTAGGCGGATTTTACCTCGTCCTCAGGTATGTCCTTCGCCTTTTTAACTATTTCTATGTCGTAAAGAGCCTGAAGAAGGCGGCTTTTCTTGTTGCTTTCAACGAACTGCTTTATCTCGGGAAGTGTGTCATAGCGTTCATTATAAGCTGCGGTTAATATAAGTTTCTCTTCCAGAGCACGCTGGACAGCTTGTTTCTTAACATTTAGCTCGTCCTCATACGACCTGAATGCTCTTGGACCTATAAGTTTGTCGAGGTCCTCAACTGTGATCTGATATTTGCCTGCCTTGCCCAGAACATTAGGCTTTGGACCGCAGCCAGCAATAAGAACCGCAACTGCCAAAACAACCAAAACAAGCTTTACAGAATGCCGCATCATCATACCTCCTTTTTTCGTTGGATTTTACAATTTAAAAAATAAAATAGTTTAATCAAAAAAAATAGCAACAAATTTATTTTATCGATTCAAGTTGAGCACGAAGAATTTTTAATTTTTCCTCAAATTGTTCTTTTTTCTTTATTTCAGCCTCGACCACATCTTTTGGCGCTTTCTTTATAAAATCCTTATTTGCAAGTTTTCTCTCGCTCGCTTCTATTATCTTCTCTAATTGCACTATTTCCTTTTCAATTCTTGCTACCTCCTTTTCCACATCAACAATACCCTCAAGAGGTATGAACATTTCTCCGAGCTCGGTTGCAGCAATACCACATTTGGCATCAGGCTTATCATAAATCGTTTTCGCACCATTCACCCGAGCAAGGAATACTATAAGTTCTTGCTGGCCTTCAAAAATTCTCCTTTCGTCATCACCTTTGGGTATAAGCAATATTTCTCCGACCTTTTTAGTTCCTATACCCATATTGGCTTTTATGTTTCTGGCTGCGATTATCAGCTCCTTTACTTTCTCGAAGTCAACTTCTGCTTTGCTGTCAACGAATTTTTCGAACTGCTTGAAATCGGGATATTCAGCAAGCATTATCGTTGGCTTATCGTCCGGAATCAACCCCTCAACCACATTCTCTCCCAATCTGTGCCAAAGCTCTTCAGTTAAGTAAGGCAGAATCGGATGCATGAGTCGTAGCACAGTCTCAAACACAGTTAATGTTAGAATTTTTTCGTCCCTGTCCTCCTTTATTCGAAGTTTGGCTGCCTCAAGAAACCAATCGCAGAGCTCGCGCCAGAAAAACCTGTGAATAGTCGAAACCACCTCGTCCAATCTAAATTGCTCGTACGCCTCGTTAACTTCCCTAACCGCAGTGGCGAGTCGGGAAAGAATCCACCTGTCTGCAAGCGTCTTTGGGCTCGGAGCCTTAAGCTCTTCAACCTTAAATCGTTCATCACCTATGCTCATAAGTATAAGTCGGCTCGCGTTCCACACCTTATTCGTGAAATTCCGCCCTATCTCGAACGACTTCATGTCGATAAACAGGTCTTGACCAGCAGCAGCCTGAGAAAGCAGCGTGAATCTGAGTGCATCCCTGCCGTAAAGCTTCACCACATCGAGCGGGTCAATACCGTTACCGAGGGATTTCGACATTTTTCTACCGAGCTTATCTCGAACAGTCCCATGTATATAAACGGTATGGAAAGGTCTTTCGCCGCAGAAATGCTCACCTGCCATAATCATAC
>JAGGRZ010000099.1 GCA_021159335.1 bacterium | reverse complement strand
ATATTATATTGATATATTTTTTCTTTCAAATTTAATGAATCTATCTGATAATGACTAGAAAATTCTTTTAATAAACAACAATCATTATAAAAAAGTGCCATTCTTTCTGTCGGAGTAATAAGACTATCCCACTTTAAATCTGAACTTCTATAAAACCACAAATCTTTATCTACACGATTGTGATAAACAAAAGCATATCCTGAATATGGTCTATTCGGCTTAATGCCAGACAATTGTGGCCAATTTGCCCAAATTAATCTTGGAATACCTTCGTAATAGCTATATAAATCTAGAACAAATTCAGAATCTGACCATTCTGTTGTTCCAACATCTTTTTGAAAGTGATGATATTCCCTTTCTCTAAAAGGATCTTCCTGCATATCTATGTAAATCAAATGTATTTTTCCATTCTTGGTTGAACTAATTGTAGACAGATAAGATTGGGCTGCACCGCCGCCTAGTAGATTAGTAAGTTTGCATTTATCTTTCCATTCGTTATTTATATAACTTCTGGCCCAAATATTTAGACCATTATCCCAAGAAACATAAATATTCCCATCATCATCTAGACATATAGAACAATTTTCGCTATCCCAATTTTCATATTCAAGTGCTATTCTAGCATTCCATCCATTATTATCCCTTTTTTTATATTGAACATTAGCATTATCTTCTGGACCATATTTTCCTATAAATACCAAATGAATATTATCGTCATTGTCAATGGCAATAGTTGGATAATCATCATATAAATGTTTAGATGTTGCTTCTTCTATAGATTGCCACGAACTTCCAATTTTTCTTCTATAAGCTATATACGTAGCATTAGAAATAGCATCATATTTTTTCCAAACTACATGAACATTATCCTGACTATCCACAGCAATATCAAGATAATTAAATTCTTCAAATGTCTGTTCATCTACTAATTCTTCAGTTTCCCAATTACCTAACGCATTTCTTTTTTTATAATAAACACTATAATCATTAATATAATCCAAATAAATCAAATGTACATTATTTAATGAATCTATTGCAATAGAACTATATTTTTGATGCCTATTTCCAGATGTAATCTGTTCTTCAGTCCATGTTTTTCCATTATCTTCTGAATATGCAATGAAAATATGATAATAACTACCTATTTTCTTAGAATATGTAACCCACAATTTCCCATTGGAATCTCTAGCCAAACAATGATACCCCAAATAATAATGCACATTTTGTGCAATCAAAAATTTGTTTTCTGGTATTTTCCATTCTAAATCTGAACTAGGATAATATCTTAAAGTATCTTTATCTATCCAAGTAAAAGCATAGCCTGCTTTGGGAATATTAGTATGAACTTCATCAATTATTGGATAAATACTAGAAATAAAAGTTGGCCAATAATGGTCATTAGAAGTATCGGTTATATGTTTTATTGAAGACCAAGTACTAGCAGTTTTCTGTTTATATTGAATATTAAAATGATTTGTGAATAAACCCCACGCTTTTCCAGTCCAAACAACATTAATATTAGAATAACTGTCTGTACTTATTGAAGGTTGAATTTGATCTTCTGCTTTATTAGTAATTATTTCTTCGTCTTCCCAAACTGAAGTTGCGGAAGTACGTTTTCTAAAAATTATATTCCAAACATTTGGATTATTTCCCCATCCTTTGCCTTGCCAAACAACATTTAAATTTCCATCTAAATCTGCAATTGCGGAAGGAAAATCTTGATCATAAGGTTTATCGGTAATACTTTCTTGTGGATACCAGTCGCCATCTAAAGCTTTACGTTTATATTGCAAATTATAAAAGTTTGGATTGGAACCATAGCCTTTTCCTGTCCAAATGAGATGTAAATAAGAATCATCTATTGCCAAAATAGGATTAATTTGGTCATAAAAATTATCGTTGGTTATTTGTTCTGTACTTGTAATTTGACCTGTAGTTGTGTTTAAATAAGCGATATAAATGTTGTAGATATTATTAGATTTTCCATACCATGCTATATAACCATTATCATTTTTATCAATAATAATTACAGGTGAATGCTGATCGCCATTACTAGTTATCTGAATAGGTGTATTAAATCCTGCTTCTATTTTTCTAATATAATAAATGTTACTATTATTTACCCAAACAATATGAATATATCCTTCACTATCTATTGCAATATCTGGTTCAGATTGTGGATTACTTTCATTTGTAATTTGTTCTTCAGCCCATGTTTGACCATTATCATTAGAAGTAGCTAAATACAATTGATTATTATATATATAAACAC
>JAGGRZ010000098.1 GCA_021159335.1 bacterium | reverse complement strand
CTTCCATTTTGCTCCTCCTTTTCTTCCAGTATCTTCTTCGCTTCTTTCAGCACCGATATTACATCTGATAGTTCTTCGGCAAAAATCGCTATACCGGCTTCTTCATTTCCCTCTTCATCCGTAAACGCTGTAATAGATACTCTGTTTCTCCCTAAATTTATCCTCAAATATCCAAACGGTACTTTCTTTATTATCGCAGGGAATATCCCTTTTCCCTTATTCTGAACTACTCCGTCTTTTTCACTTTCTTTTGCCATTTCTACCTCATATTATTCATCACATCCTGAATTTCCCACTCTGGATGGCAGTAGTAGAATTCGCTCCACCTTTCCCTAAGATTGAATCTGATGATTAGTTCCCTGCGCTTCTCCTTTGGCAGTTCAAAGGCATAGCCTTCACAGTTCCTTATTTGTAGCTTGCCTTCTTTTACAAGAGATAGCGCCAGTTCGTAATGTTCCCTATACTTATAGAATAGCGTTGCATTTGCCGGGATGCACCCGCTATATAGGTATCCACTGTCAATGTATTCGTCTTCAAAGAGCTGTAGCAATTCCTCTTTGCTTAACTTGGGCATGTCCTTATTCCATTCTTCTAATTTCATTCTCCTTTCACCTCCTCCTAATAAAGCCATACACATAATGATGCTCAATGTCGCCAATGCTGTACACCGATTCCCCTCTACTCAGCGCTGCCTCGACTTCTTCATCCCAAACATCGCCGTCAGACGATGCATAATACCCGTTTAAATCTCTCTCAGCCGGCAGAACTTCAAAACAGTTTTCTCCGGTCTCTTCTTCCGCTTGAATGAGCTCATCGAGTATACTACACCCCGGAAGATCCTCAAATTCTTCCATGAGTTGATCAATCAACATTCTCATCTCAACACACCTCTTCAAGCTCAAGAGTGTTGTAAATTCGCTTGAGAACACTCGTCAAGGTTTCATAGCATCCTCTGGAGAACTCTCTCCGAATATCGCTCTCTGCTGTACTGGCTCTCTTATAATACTCCAGCCTCTCGTCGTTGAACACCTCCAAGAGTTGTTTCAACCTTGCCACACGTTCATTGTTGTTCATTTCAGCATACCTCCTCCACTTTCACCCTGACCACCTTAACATCCCATCCATTATAGATTTTGTGCATGACTGCAGAACGCATTGCTCTGCCTAAGTCCCCGTGGACTTCAATAAGCCCATATGGTCCTTTTATCCCACACGCCTTCATTTCAACATCACCTCTTTTCATTTTTTCATTTTTTCGTTTCTTCACCTAATACTTCGTTTACTGCTGCTACTACATTCTCCCATTCATTCCAGTATAAAGCCACAGCGTGTGGCTGGTTATCTTCCCGGTTCGTCAATATTATCACGCCATCACTTGAAACTGTAACTGATATCATTGCATGCTTGATACCTTCAAATGTTATCTGCTTCGGTTTCTCACAAACACAACTTATCGCTTTCATTTTTTATTTCCTTCTATTTTTTCATTTTTTCGTTTTTCTTGCTCGCCTTCTTTCCTCCTCGCTATTTCCTGCTCAAGCGTTTTTATCGCCCCCTC
>JAGGRZ010000097.1 GCA_021159335.1 bacterium | reverse complement strand
ACCATAGGCACTGCGATGCGCGAGCGCTGGTGCGTAAGGTTCAACGACTCGACATGGAATGTTTGCCAACCACCCAAACCCCATACTCTCTCCCTCACATGCTATCCTAACCCCTTCAACGCTGAGGTGAGAATAAAGCTCCGAATGCCCGATGCCGGCGATGCAAAAATTGATATATACGATATTTCGGGGAAGCTTATTGATCATATACACAAATCCAAGCTTACCGCTGGCTGGCATGAGCTTGTCTGGCGCCCCAGGATTAGCGTGCCGTCGGGGGTTTATTTGCTCAGAGTTAGTGCTGGCGGCGAGGCAGTGGTGAGAAGAGTGGTGCTGGTGAGGTGAAATGACTTTTAACTGATTGTGTTGTTACTGTTCAAGAGTCACTACTGCATCGTTTTCTGTTAGAATTTTTCTTATAACATTACGGCATTCGCCAACATCCTCGAATTTGGTTGAAACGAGGTTGAATTTTAACAGTGACGGCGCTTTTTCGTATTTGCAGCCCTTCAGTGAGGAAACCTCCAAGGAAAGATTTACAATATCGCACGGCTTGTCTTTTAAAGCATCATCCATTTTTGAGATTATTCCGCGTTCAATAAAATGTCCTGTCGCCTCGAATTTCACATATGTCTTGTTTTTTGCGAGAAGTTCCTCGGCGATTTGTCGTGCTTTAGTAAGGCTTATTTGCATTTTCTTTTTCTTTGCGAGTTCATGCATTTTCGCCAGAATTTTCTCCTCGCGCTCTATCCTGCGGACTATTTCTGGGTCAGGGAACTCTATAGCTTGGGCAGGGCATATAGCAGCGCAGGTCGTGCAGCCAACCATACAATTGTAAGGTCGAGCCACTATTGGTTTATTGGCAACATCATCCCAGTCAAAAACCAAACGACCACATGTAACAAAGCACAATTTGCATGATATACATTTATCAGTTCTTATAGTAGGATACCATGGTATTTTCTTTCTATCTATCCCGTGCCATTTATCGAATTTTCCCATCCTTACTCCTCCAATTTTTTGCCTAATTTAGAAATTTTTGTATCTAAATCAAGATATTATTTTATCTCTGGCGGATTATATACGATATCAACCAGCAATTTCCCCACTTGCTCAAGCGATTTGGGCGAACATTTATCCGGCGTATCCATCAATGTGTGCCAGTATTTGTAATCAAAATCTATGATGTCTACTGCTTTTATGCCTGCGCTCGCAAGGGGATGATGGTCATCGATAACTGCTGGTCCAAGGGTGTCCGCAAATGCTTTGAGCGAAAGTTTTTTGGCACGGTTCCAGAGTGTTTCCACGAGCTCGGGCGCAAATCGTATAGCTGAAAACTGCTCTTTGGGAATGTTAAGGTCACTGTCACCAATCATATCAAGTAGAATAGCGAATTTCGGTTTATTACCTAAAAGGTTTTGTGCATAATATTTGCTTCCCAGAAGGTACATGTCAAGGTCGCCTTCGTGACCGTAGTCCTCGCCGTCGAAAAGCACGATGTCAACGCCTATGGGCGGCTTTTTGGAATGCATCAGCTGTGCAAGATGAAGTAGGACAGCAACTCCCGAGGCTCCATCGTTGGCACCGAGTATCGGCTTTTTACGGTTTGTGGTGTCGGGGTCGCGGTCTGCCCAGGGACGAGTATCCCAATGCGCGCAAAACATGATCTTTTCCTTGGCTCCCGGATTGAATCGGGCGATAATGTTGCCCATGCGAAGAATCTCTCCATCGTAGCCCACAGCCGAGAAATACTGTATTTCCGTTGAATCAGCAAGAGTGTCAAGAAAGTTTTTAAGCCATACCATGAAAGAATCGTGCACAGCCGACCCAGGTGGTCTTGGACCGAAATCACATTGTGCGACAAGAAGCTTGTAGGCTTGCTCACCGGAAAAATCCGGTGGCTCAACTTTTTTGGCGCAACCCGCTATTACAACGGAAGCGAGGATAATGATTTTGAATGCATTTTTTCGCATTATCACAGTCTCGTCATGTTGGCGAGTTCAGTTAGTCTTTCTTTTATCATTTCCTGGTTAACTTCGACCAGCCTATTGATCGAGAACCCCTCGACGCAGAAACTGCCCATAATAGTTCCGTACGCGACCGCCTTTTTCATGGTATCGAACGAGATATCCCCAACTCGTGCGATGAACCCCATCATCCCACCTGCAAATGAATCTCCCGCTCCTGTGGGGTCGACAACATTTGTCGTTGGGTATGCAGGCAGCATGAACATGCCGTTTTTCCCAATAAGCATAGAGCCGAAAACACCGCGCTTCAACATTATCCATTTTGGACCAAGCGACAAAAGCTTTTCAGCGCCTAAAAGCGGCGATTTTTCCCCGGTTATCATTCTTAATTCAGCCTCGTTCAGAAAGAACATGTCCACGCTGGAGATAACTTCCCTAAGCGCATCCGGTTCATTTTTTATCCAGCACTCTATCGTATCCGCAGCAATTAATTTTGGTTTGCGCATTTGTTTTGCCACCTCAAGCTGGAGCGCAGGGTGAATGTTTGCTAAGAACACGAAAGGCAGGTCTTTGTAGTGGTTGGGCAATTCAGGTTTGAACTTTTCAAATACATTAAGCTCGGTAAGCAGAGTTTTCGGATCGCCAAACTCGTCCTCATAAACTCCGTGCCACCGAAATGTTTTACCAGACATAACTTTTAAACCATCAAGATTTGCACCACAATTCCGTAAGAGTTCTATGTATTCCTTTGGGAAATCCTCGCCGACAACTCCCACAATACTAACATTGGTGAACTTGCTCGCCGCGATAGTAAAGTATGTTGCAGAACCACCGAGTCCTTCTTTAAGCTCTCCTTTTGGAGTTTTTACGGTATCCAGCGCTATAGAACCAATGACAAGAAGACTCATTTCATCTCCTTTTTTAGATTACTTCTACCACCTCTCCGCCTTTTATGTAAACTCTTTTCACGCGCTCTGATATACCCGTTATTATCTCATAATTTATAGTTGTGCACCATTTTGCGTGCTCGTCTGCGGTTATTCTTTCGTTGCCTTGGCTTCCGATTATTACCACTTCGTCGTCCAGCTTAACATTATCGTCCACCTCGACCATTGTTGTGTCCATGCACACGCGGCCAACTATTGGTCGTCGCTTACCTCGAATGAGCACCTCGCCACGGTTCGATAGTGCTCGCCTAAGACCGTCTCCATAACCCGCTCTTATCACGGCTACTCTTGTCCGCCTGTCAGTTATGTAAGTTCTGCCGTAGCTAATGCTCGTTCCCGGAGGAAAGTCTCTTATCTGGATAACCCTCGTCTTAAGTGAAAGTATCGGCTTTACATCTATGGTTTTACGCATTTTCTCTGAGGGATACAATCCGTAGGCTAAAAGTCCCGGACGAACTGCATTGCCCACGATAGGATGAGCAAGTATACCCGCTGAGTTGGATACATGAACTAATGGTATGTCGAGCTTGAATTCAGTAAGTGTCGATAATATATGGGAAAATCTTCTTATCTGAAGCCGCGTGAATTCCACATCTGATTCTGCATCGCTGTCAGCTACTGGGAAGTGCGTGAATATCCCCGCTATTTTTATGTTTGGAAGCATCGCTATGGCTACTATTTCCCCTACGGCGTCATACCATGGTATGCCCGAGCGTCCCATGCCTGTGTCCACTTCAATGTGAATGCTAACTTCAGCGCCTACTTTGACTGCATGTGCCGATAGAGCCTCGGCAAAAAGTCGACTAACTACATTGGGGGTCAGCGAATGATAGATTACCGATGGTATTTGCTCCATAGCTGGGGGAGTAAGTATTATTATTTCCCCGTCCACTCCAGCGTCACGTAGTTGAACGCCCTCGTTAAGTGTTGCGACTCCGAATCGCTTGACACCACAACTTAATGCCTCTCGACAGATAGGCACGACACCATGACCATATGCATTGGCTTTCACAGCAAGTATTATTTCGCGATTGCCTATCTTTTTCTTTATCGCCTCGAGGTTCCCTGCGAATGCGTCGAGGTCTATCTCGCAGAATGTCTCAAGGTAATGTCCTCTCGGGTCATGCATTTTAGCTAATAAAACAAAACAATTAATCTGGGGCAACATAATTGATTATTTGATTCGCTAATGTATTGGCATCTCCTTCGCGCCCTCTAATCTGAGGTCTACACCGTAAATTTTTCTGTTTGCTTCGTCTATGCCCGGAAGAAAGAAAATTTCGTATTTAGCCCCTTTGAAATAGTTAAGGTCATCATCAGTGAGCAAATACACAAACCATACATCTTTTTCGTGGTCCCAGAATTTTTTATTCGGGAATTTGCGCTCAAAGTAAATCATTTCCCCTTCCGTTAAAAACTCGACCTTTTTAAGATATGTAACCACCGGTAGCCAGGTTCCGATTACGAAGACCGAACGTTTATGTGATGCTTCAGAAATTATTCTCTTTGCGAAGTCCAGTTGTTGCTCTCTATGCCTGATATTCTTTAAAATTGCTCCTTTGTCGATAATTTTTTGGGGTCTAAATGTGAAAATCGATGGTTGAATAAGCAGTATTGAAATTATTAAAAGAGCCTTTCTGCTCATCCCTGTTGTGAGCGCCAAAAGTATTATGGGAACTATGGGAAGAAGATAGCATGCTTCGTAGGGTATTTTTGCGAAAAGTCCGAACACAAGAATCATCGATATGATTGAAAAAATTAGAATTCTTCTGCGGGAGCTTTTTGTGATTATCGTTTTGGAAACGATATACATAAGTGCTAATGGAACAGCTATGCATGGGAGCAATCCAAAGGTTCTTACGAGGTTTTTGGCGACAAGGATTGTTGTCATTTTCCCGGGCAGACGGGGTAAGAATTTTAAGCCGAACTCATTTATTATTGGGATGTAAAAAATGCCCGCTATTACTACGGTTAAACATAGGAAATAAATTGTTTTTCGCAATTTTTCGTTCCTCTTTCCCTCAGAGCTTAAAATCCAGTAAACAAAAGGGACAACGAAAACGGCATTGGATACTCGCGATGCAGAGGAAAGACCCAGCAATATTGCGGATATGCACACTTTTTCATCGATAAGAAAATAAAGCGCCATTATAAGAAAAGATGTTGCCCACATGTAATCCATCGAGTTTGCAGAGTTTATCCAAACGCTTGGCATTAGGGCAAAACTTATGGTGATGAGAAGTTTCAGCTTCATCCGCAACTTGGACAGTATTTTATAAAGGAAGATAATTCCAAGAAGAGATATTATCGAAGTAGCGAGATTGGTCGCAATCCAACTTTGAGGTATTAGAATAGAGTCGATTAGTTCCGGCAGTGGATAGCCCGGCAACCGCGATGGATGATAGTAGCCGAGAAAATGTAGGTCGAATGCTGAGTTCGCTATTCGCCATGCATCAGGATCAAGGCCAAAACCAGTTTTAAGCAGCGTAAATCTTGAGATGAAGTACGCGATAATAATTAGTACAAGCCAAACTTTTGGTTTAGCGGAAAATATGCCTTTTGCTGATCGCAATTTTCGTGCGCTTTTAGTTAGTCTAAAATTACTGTGCTACAAGGCATCCGAGCGCGATGGAGAATAGTTTTATCTGCGCTGTATCTGAGCGAGAGAGCAGCACTATAGGAACTTTTGCTCCCATGACCACACCACCTATTTTGGCGTCGGCAAGGTATATAAGTGCTTTTGCGAAAATGTTTCCGCTGGCAATGTCGGGCATAAGAAAGATGTCGGCGTCTTCGGCCATTTCCGTTTTTATGTGTTTAGCTTCTGCCGCTTGTTTTGACAGAACGACATCCATGGCGAGCGGACCGTCGAATATTATGTTTCCAAGTTGTCCGCGCTCGGACATTTTGGTTAATATCGCTGCATCGACCGTTTCGGGCATATCGGGATTAACTATTTCTATCGCGGCAAGTCCCACAGCTTTTGGTTTTTCTATCCCGAGTTTATTAGCCACCTCTGCTGCATTAGCAAGTATTTGAACTTTGTCGTTAACATCGGGTCGGATGTTCATGCCACCATCTGTCATGAGGAAAAGTTTTGGGTATTTTTCGACTTCCATGACTGCCACATGCGAGAGTAATTTCCCCTTTCTAAGTCCAG
The DNA here is from genome assembly GCA_021159335.1 of bacterium. Lineage (NCBI taxonomy): Bacteria > bacterium. Next base: position 8,712 of record JAGGRZ010000097.1, on the reverse strand, counting down.
TCTCCTTATCGAGAACAGCTTTAAGTAATATCGGTGTGGATAATTTTCCCTTCATTATCATGTCGCACTCGCCACTGCGGGCGAGCTCAACTGTTTTCGTCGCTATAGCCTGTGGGTCCCTTTCGTTTATTATTTTGTATTCGGAAAGCTGGTGCTTTTCCACCAATGGTTTTATTTTTTCCTCGTCACCAATGAGGTATGGCTTTATTATTCCCATCTTTTCTGCCTCTGCCAATGCAGCTATCACGGCTTCGCCTGCGGCATCAGCGACGGCGAGGTTGTGGCGTTTGCCAGTTTTTATTGCTGATAACATCTCATCGAAGTTTTTAATCATGGCTTACCTCCGTGGTTTGTTTATAGCTGAAATCATTTCATAAAAACTATTTTCTTACTCTCGGTTTTACCATCCGCAGTGGTCGCCCTTACAATATATGTTCCAGAGGGAGTTTTGCTTTTGGGAATCCATTCGATTTGTCGGGTTTGTAAGTTATCCATTGCGCTCGTGTTTTTAATATCATAATCGGAAAAAACTAACTCTCCTTTGATATTATATATTTCAAGATATGCGTTACTCGGCAGAGTTATTTCACAAGTTGAATTGAAAGGATTAGGATAGACAAAGAGTCCTAATGATTTTGGTTTTTGTGTTATTTTTTCGTTAATACCTGTAAGGTATGAAACATCTAATATATATAAACCATCATACCCTGAATTAACATACGCATAAGGAGGACGAACAAATAATCCTGTGAATGAGTTATATGTTTCAAGGTCGTAGTAACCAATAAGGCTTACGGATGATGGGTCAGAAACGTTCAATATTATAAGGTCTTTTATGTGACTTCCCGTGATGAATGCGAGTGAATCATAAATATACATCTCACAAGCTCTTCCAGATATATAATAGCCAGCTAAATAAGGATGTGAAGGATTCGATATATCCACTATTCTGAGACCAATATTGTCGTCTAATATGTATGCGTAATTTCCGGCTATAAAAACATCAAGCGGACGGTCTCTCGTGTAAAAAAATCCGACTTCTCGAGGTAGCAGTGGAATTGATATATCAAGTATATGAAGTCCTATATCGCCATCAACTACATATAGATATGAATCCAATATGAACATATCATATGCATACCAAGTAGTATCGTATATATTTGCTAATCGGGGTAAAGAAGGATTGGATACATTTAATATCAGCAAACCACCATGGTCTTTTGGTATGTATAGAAATGAATCTTTAATGGCAAGGCAAGAGATTCCATACATCGTGCTGTATGAACTAACCTCACGAGGAGATGAAGGATTTGAAACATCTATTATCTTTAGACCCTCGAAGTCATCCGCGATATATGCGTAGGAATCTGAAACTATTATATCTTCTGGATTTCCCCCCATATTGAGAGTGCCTATTTCAAATGGATGGCGCGAAGATGAAATGTTGACTATTTTTAATCCTTCCTCGTAGCAAGTAATATAAGCAAGTGTATCCACGACGAAGATTTTTATTAACTGCACAGAGTTGTCATATTCTCCAATTTCAGAAGGAGATGAAGGCGAGGAAATATCATATATTCTCATTCCATCCACAGATTGAGCTACATACGCATATGAATCTGATATGTATATATCTGTACACACATGATATTCGCCGAAGGAACCAATTTCGACAGGTGATGTTGCTGTTGATATATCTATAATCCTTATTCCTGTGCAGACATCGGAGACATAAGCATAGTGCCCCGATACGAAAACCCTTATTGCTTGACTTCTGGTATCAATATGGCCTATCTCGCGCGGGCTGAAAGGCACGGATATGTCCATTATTTGTAATCCATGTGTGTCACAGGCTAAATATAGAAATGAGTCGGTGGCGAATACATCCCATAGAAAAAATCTCGTTGACATATGATAAACTTCTGATGGCGAAGTCGGTGCGGAAATGTCTAAAATGCGGAGATAATCCATAGTATATAAAACATATGCATAGTCGCCGTGAACATATAAAGCAATAGCGCATCTACCAGCAACGCCACTCACTGATAACTCTGTTGGTGATGAAGGGTTCGATATGTCTAATATTATCAGTCCATCTATACCTGCCAAATATGCGTAATCACCAACTATTTGAACTTCGTATGCTCCCCATCTTGATGTGAATGAACCCACTTCATGCGGCATCGCAGGGTTTGAAACATTTATTATATGTAGTCCTGTTACCAAATCGGTAACATATGCGAGTGTGTCTACTACAAAAATGTCAGAAATGTAGAATGGAACATAATAATGCCCCACTTCAATCGGTCGTGCAGGATTGGATACATCTATTATTGATAGTCTACTGCCACCGCCAGCATAACAATAGTTTCCGCATTTAAATATGTCATTATATGGACCGGATAAAACTTTGCTTATAACCCTGACATTAAGCGAATCCTGAGCGTGAATCGCCGTTGACAGCAAAAAAATCACAAAAATTAGCAAAAATAAAATTTTACCAGTTATTTTCATTTCCTCCTCCTTGGTTTTTTCACGGTGCATCGAATGGACATAGATAAAGGGGTTTATTGCCAAGCGATTCCAAAAGCCTTAATTGGTCAACCAATTTTTCCGCTATTTTGGGCAATCTGCTGCTTGTGAATGTGAGGTTCCACTCCTCAAGAATTTCGAAAAATGTTTTTGGTCTCGGCAGAAATACCACTTTCGCTCTGTATCCCTCAGGCACTTCGATAAGCTTTTCTGCATAGCTTATCGCATCTATTACCGAGCCGAAGTCGTCTATAAGTCCAAGGCTCTCCGCGTCCGCAGCACTCCATATTCTTCCCTGAGCGACTGAATCGATCCATTCATATGTAGTGTCCCTTCCCTCGGCTGCTTTGCTAACGAAGTCATGGTAAATGTTAAGAAGCAGCCGTTTCATAATTTCCTTTTGTTCGTCTGTAAGTGGTTTGTCCACCGTCATGAGGTCAGCATTTCTCCCGCGTTTTATTTCCTGCGGATTGGCGCCTATCTTCTCGTAAAGTCGCTGAAGATACGGTCTTATCATTACAACACCTATGGAGCCGGTGAGAGTGTATGGTGTCGCGAATATTCTTCTTGCGCCCATGGATATGTAATAACCGCCGGATGCTGCTATCGAACCCATGGAGACCACAACGGGCTTTTTCTTCGCAGCACGAACTATCTCGGCGTTTATAGCGTCTGATGCTATAGCTGAACCGCCTGGGCTTGTTACTCTGAATATTATGGCGTCGATGTCGTCGTCATCGGCAAGTTTATGTATGAGTTTCGCATATTGTTTTGGTGTTATACCTTTGATGGTGCGGTCTGATTCGTCCATTATGTTTCCCTCAGCGCTTACTAAAGCGATTTTTTTGTCACAAAATCTTGCTCTGGGCGGAAGCGAGGAGTATGCGTTTATGGAAACTATTTTCTCCTTTTCTTTGCCTACAAGATATTCCACGAATTCCTCCCAGTGCATGAAGGAGTCTATTATTGCTATCGGGATGGTTCTCCCATCGTAAACGGCGCCGTCAATAATCGCCTTTACTGATTCAGCCGGGATATTATACCCATCTGCGAGGTCACTGACGAATTGGTTATAGTAATCCTCAAGGAAGGCTTCGTAACTTTCTCGCAGCCACACTGACATGGTGTCGCTAACAAATATTTCCCCAGCTCCTTTGTATTTGCCTATGTGAATAACATCGAATCCTATGCCAAGTTTGTCGAAAGTTCCCCTCAAAAATAGCGGTCGTGCCATAAAACCAGGCACTGCTGTCACAGCCTGTTTTGGAGATACAATCGTATCGCATTCTGTCAAAAGAAGCATATCGGATGGAGTGGCTAAATCGTAGTATGCATAGATTGTTTTTCCAGCTTTGCGTGCTTTTGCTATTTGCTTCTTAAGTTCCCATGCCGAAGAAAGTGACATAGAAGCGGGACCGCGGATTAATACTGCCTTTATTCTGGGGTCTTCTGAGGCGAAATCGAGTGCTCTTAAAAGCCTTGGGAATGTGGGTCTTTTAAAGATACCGAAGATGCCGAAGGGGTATTGTTCGACTTCCAGATATGGTTTCCTCAGGTCAACATAAAGGATTGTCCCTTTGCTTATTTTCGCGCCTCTTGAGAACGAAAAGAATCCTAAAAGAGGTTTTGTTCTCAGCGATGTGACAGCAACCAATGAGACAAAAAGGATGAAAATCGCCATTGCTATGGTCAAAGCTTTAAACATCATGATTTACCTCCAAATTTTTTCATAAGCATTTCTTCTACTTCCTTGGGCACGAACTGGGAAACATCGCCGCCATTTTGAGCAATTATTTTCACTATAGATGAGCTTAAGTAAACGAATGATTGGCTCGGCATTAGAAATACCGTTTCCGCCTTTGGGAATAACTTTCTGTTTGCGAGAGCCATCTGAAATTCGTATTCAAAGTCGGACACCGCGCGAAGTCCTCTTATTATGGCCGTTACGCCTTTTCTGCTGGCGTATTCAGCCAAAAGTCCGCAGAAGTGGTCAACCTCAACATTGGGTAAACCAAGTGAATCAACGACTTTTTTGACCATATCCACTCGCTCCGTATGAGTGAATGTGGGTGATTTTTGAGGGTTTTCTCCTACCGCGACTATTATCCTGTCGAATAGTTTTGCCGCGCGGATTATTATGTCTATGTGTCCGTTTGTTATAGGGTCAAATGTGCCGGGATAAACTGCTATTTTTTCTTTGCCCATATTTTAACTCCTCTATGTGCTTTTTTGCCCTTTAAGGATAGCCTCTATTTCATGTTTTGAGTAAAGCCTTCCTCGACCTATCCCTTCGCAGTCCTTTGCAGTCATTTCCCACGCTTCTTTTGAGGCGAGATTGCTTCGCCAGAATGGGAATGTTCTGCATTGCTGTGGTCTGGCGTCGTAAACTTTGCAACCAACCTCATCGTCGTAGAATATGCAGTCCCCGTTTGGAAAACTTTTGAGGACCAAGAATTTGCCGAGTCTTTCCGTGTATTTTAACATGAAGTCATCGATGTCCTCACCAACAAAATCAGCAAGCCGTTCGATATCAGCCATGCTAACATAAACATAGCCATCCTTGATTCGGCAGCACTTTCCGCAACGCATGCACGAGAATCTAAGACCATTTTCATAAAATTTTTCCATTAACGACAGAAAGAATCCGTTAATGCCAAAAGTGTTTCCCGGTGTGTCTTTTATTTCAACGATGTTTCACCCGTAGTCTTGGGTTTTGTTCCGATTTTCTCCTCGTAGAATTCTATGGTTACTCGTCTGTTCACCACTCTGCCCTCGGGGAATTTGTTGTTTCCAACGAGCTTTTTGACAAGTTTGTTTTCGCGCCACACTGTCACCACATACGGTTTTTTCGAGGCGTAGCCAGCGTATTTAAGCACGGTGTTATGGGCAGCAAGCCATCTGTTTAGCTCGGCGTTGTTTTTCAAGCCAAGGAGATAAATAAGATAAAGTCTTAGGTTCTCATATTCCTTTTTGGCTCGTATTTCAGCAAGTTGCCGGTTTCTGAATTCCATGCCGATAATATCCGTGTGTCCCGCTATTTCTGCTATTAGCTTTTTGTGTGGCTCGAGCGCTTTGCGAATAAATCGTCTGGCGATGTATTCGAGCCTCGATTCTTGAAAGACTGACTCCGATGTCTTTTCATCGAACACGAATTGAACGAGTATGAGAGTCTCGACCTGCCTCGTGAGCTTCTGAACATTAACCTTTATCGGCTTCGAGCGCTTGACCATTCTTTGTCCGAGACGGTCTTTTATCTCAAGCTGGACATAATATGTCCTGTCGGGTGTGATTAAATTGCCGTTGGCATCATGCCAGTCCCATGGGATTCCCTCGGGTATGCGGCCGGTTCCCTCCGCGAGCACTCTGAATATGTTGCCTCTGTCGTCTATAACGGACACTCGGAAACTATCAACGCCTGCCTCAACATTGCTTTTTATGACTACAAAGTTCATCTTATCCTTCTGGAACTCGTAGTCCTTTGCAGCCCATTTGCCTTCCATAGGACGATAGAGCAGTCCCTCGCCAGTAACCTGAATCGTCGCTTTTCCGCGGTCGGCGAGTTTATCAGTGTTCGCGTATATAAAAATTCTTCGTGAAAATCGATTAACGAAGTCCGTGCCAAGGATGTTTTCGAGTTCGCTCCTTATTTTGAATGCTCTATCGAAAGCGAGTCTTACTGGATTTTGTTCCCCTTTGCCCGCGTAACCCGTGACCAAAAATATTGCTTCAGGATTGCGTTCCATTATCCGCTTTATGTTATCAGCTTCTGCGCGAAGCGTTTGCAGGGCTTCGAGGTCAACCTCGGATGAGTTTTTATCGAAGAAAATAACAGGTTTCCAGTTCTCGAAACCTCTCACGGAAGCGACCATCTCAGTTCGTCTGTTCTCGGCTTCAGCAAGCGGTTTATCCTTTGGCAGGTGTTCCTCTATTTTGCCGCAGCGACTCCTTGAAGGGTCGTAGTATTGTGTGTTCGCAAGTTTTACCTGATCCATTATAGTGGGTTCAAACCTCAAAAGCACAGACCTTACCGCTCTTGCTCGTGACCTTGCGAGCTTCTCCCCGTATTCGTAAACATCGCCGTCGCTTTCGGGATTGAAATAGCCATACAGCGTGACCTCTATATCGGGGTTGTTTTTGAGTCTTTCGGCTATGACCGATAGCATTCTATTGAATCGTTCGTCAACCCTATCATCCATGGGGTCGAAGAACACGACTGGCACTATGGGTTCTTCTTCGCGCACAAGCGTTACCTCGGAAACCTGAAGTTCCGTTTCGACAGGCTGCGCCTCACCTTTGGGCAGCGAGAACACCCTGAACTCGACGAAGCCAGTGTTGTTGTCCTCGTCAACCTCGTTTATGTGACCGTGTGGCTTGGGTATGGCTATGCCGTCGTCATCGACGCGCGCAAAGAATTGATAGTAGCCAGTTTTGGTTGGTGTCCATTCCCATTCCAATTCCATGGAGTCGCCGGGTTTAAGCTTTCTTCTTATCGTTCTCACCGGAGCAGCAAGAACCCAGCCTTCGTCCGGGTCTTCGTAGTATAAAACGACTTTGAAGTTGTTAACGGTGGCTTCACCAAGGTTTTCTATGGTGGCTTTTATGGTTATTTTTTCATTAAGGATTGCGTTCTTGGGGTAAACGCTCATTTTTGATGTTTTCAGAGCGAGGTCGAACATCGGTTTTGGCGGTGGTGCGAATCTCATCGTTGCCGAGAGCTTGTGCGATGTCGCTCCAAGTTTGTTAATCCGTGAAAGCGGGTACACAAAAGCGTAGTCGAATTGTATATCGATGTATTTCCTGTTGCGATACGAGAACCCAAAAGCGAGCTCTTCCGTATTGGCGCCCGTTCGAAGGGCAAGGTTTCTTGAAACGATGTATTCCACGCCGGCGTTGGGTTTGAAGCTTTTCTTTCCGTTAAGCGGGTCGTCGAGATAGCGGATGTCGATGGCTGGTCGAAGGCGATTGTAAAGATTGTATGCAGCGCCGACTCTTATTATAAGCGGTTCTTTGTAGTCGCCTCCAAGATTCCCGAATGTCATGTCAGGACGACTAAGGTTCATGGCAAAAATTCCCAGCGAGAGCTTGTCGTTGGGCTTAACGAGCGCGCCCACATCGAATGTAAAGCCCATCTTGTTGCTCTTACCTCTAAGGAAAGGGTCATCTGAAGGGTTGACGATACCATGGGATTCGTCCCCCGGCTGGGTTCCTATTTCGCCACCCGATAGAAGGACCTCATTGCGAATAAGCCTGAAATTAAACCCAAGGTAGAACATGGAGCTTATTTTCTTCGAATAGGTTAGGATGAAGTGGCTCTCGAGCCATCGCTGGCTTATGAATTGCGTGGTCGATAGGGCGAAAGAGCCCGCTTTGCCAAGATGGTGAGTGTAGGAGAGGTAGCCCTGCCCAAGGATGTCGTTGTCCACGCCCCAGTATAGGCGGGAAAATGTTGCAGTAAGCGTTCTGTCCTTGTAAAGTTCTATGCCAGCAGGATTCCATATTGGCGCGTATCCATCGTCGGCGACGGCAACGAATGCTCTGCCGAACCCTATGGGTCTTGCGCCGAACTGGTCCTCCCACAAACTTCCAGAGGAAAGCCCAACAAAGATTATTAAAGATACCAAAGCTATTTTCCTCATCTGAACCCTCCAAATGGTTTAAAACGAACTATCATTCAAGATAAAAACCACGATGGAAAAGGCAAATTTTTTTGTTGTGGGGGGATGCGGTTTTTGAATATAAATTTGTAAATTGGAAAAAGCAAAATGCGGAAATAGTTGACACTTTTTATTTGACTTTTTAAATTCTTTATAAGAATATAAAGTTGTTTTTAAAATAGAGAAATTTTCTTTGACAGGAGGTATCAAAATGAATGCCTACCAAAAAGTGTTCGATTTTCTTAACGGTTTTTTGCTGTTTATTTTAACATTATTTTTGTTTACCACTTTAAACTCTCAACAAGCTGACACTTATTCAAAACAATCTCCTACTTACTATGTAACTGATATAATTCTAGACCCTTATATACCTCGCTTAGAGGATTCATTTATTTTGGAAGGTTACATAGCTTATATTAAAGGCACTGTAACTAATTCTTCACTATTTGCAGATCTTTATTTGACGGAAAAACCATATGTTGAAGAAGTTAGATCTTTAGTCAAGCATCTTAAAGCTTTAGAAGAC
>JAGGRZ010000096.1 GCA_021159335.1 bacterium | reverse complement strand
GATCCATCAGATTCTAATCTTATCATTCCGAGGGGTTATATGAAACATGGTAGGGCGTCAGAGAGGCTTCACGAGTTTTTCGGCGGGTTTGTTTTCAGTGATGGTGTATACTATTTGCATTCTCCTGATTCGGTTGTGAGGGTTAGCTCACTTTTTGTGGAAACACATCCAGAAAGGACACGGGATCGCCATTTAATTGGTGATGGTGGCGGTAGGAGTGGGGGGTTTATAATGTCCATAAGCTCTGATAGCATATATTTTATGGGTCAATTGGTCTATTCTGCTGATACTACTCATTCGGAACCCTCGCCTTTTTTGATAGCAGGTAAGCTGCATTTGCATTCACCGCCTGGTTATGATACTCTTGAATGGCTTGGCTATTGGTGCGGGTATGACTGGGATTTTTCAGGGGTAACCGCCATAGGCTACAGCGACAGCATGAATCTTTTGGCGGCGCTTACAGACCATTATTTGGTTCTTTTGCAACCCTCCACCAATCCTTCTGATCTGGGGAGAAGGTATTTCAGGGAGATAGGGCGGTATAGGAGGTGGAAAAGAAGTGCGATGGGCTATTGTAAACTAATCTTTGACAGGAATTACTTAATATTGTGCGGGGATGATACAGCATATACTGGCATAACGGTTCTTAGATTTGACAGCACATTATCATTTGAAGTTGTGGGTTATATACCTGGTCCATATCGATTTATAGCCAAGCGAGGGCGTTATGTTTATGCGTATAGGGTTTGTTTAACGGGTGTTGATATAATAGAGTGTTTATTTGATTCGAGTGGTGTTAATGATGGTGGCAGTTATTACAGGCATGACGTTGAAGGTATAGATATATATCCTAATCCAGTGTATTATGGTGGCACGATAAATATCTCATCACGGCATAGTATAATAATCTACGATATCCGCGGGAATGTGGTGGCGAAAATTTCGGGCGGCAACAAAGCGGTTAAACTTAACCCCGCCCCGGGAATCTATTTCGCAGTTTCAAACAAAAGAGGACGAAAAGCCGTAACGAAATTCGTGGTGATAAAATAAAAAAACCTCAACCTCCGCGGTATCCGATTGTCCGCGGTCTCCGCGATTCAGATTTTCCCCGCGATTCAAACTTTCCCCTCATCATTCGGCTTCAACGCAAACGCCAGCATAGAAGCCAGAAATACCTTCACGATGTCGACCGGGACGAATGGCAATGCTCCCAAAAAGAGAAGTTCCTTGATGCTTAATGCTCT
>JAGGRZ010000095.1 GCA_021159335.1 bacterium | reverse complement strand
GGGGGGATAATGTCGTATATTACCATGTGCCAAGCTGCAGCGGTAAAGATGTTCACTGTTGTTCTGCGCATTATTCGCGGAGTTTTCAAAACCTATTTTTTGTATCAAGGCTTCGAGCATCTTATAATCGATTAGCTCATTTAAATAAACTGATTCAATCCTTAGTCACAAGCGTTAAATCAGCTATTATATTCGAAAATCCGCATTTTGTAGGAGGTGATCATTATGTCTCGAATAGGGATTATTTTTTATTTACTGTTGATTTTCGTGTTTGCTGTTGAAGCGCAGTTTGTGAATGGTGATTTCAGCGACACACTGGATGGTCCATTCGATGGTTTTGGATGGGAATGGTATGAGAATGATATTGACACTTGCGACCATGGTGCCGCTTGTGATTTACACGATAGCCTGAATACTTGCACTCCAACCTACACGGGCGATTTCGTTTCTTCGCCGATGTGCGGCTATGTATATAGTGGCGCAACAGGCTATTGTGGCGATGGCGGACTCGTTCAAACGGTAACTGTGCCATCCACGACGCCAGTTTACCTACATTTTTGGTTCAAGCATAAGGCGGACAGTTGGGGCGGGAAGGCTGTGATTATCTTAGATGAGGGTCCTATTGTTGATAATGACAGTAATTACTACATTCTTGCATCTCACAGATTTCCAGGTGGTGTAGGAGGTGGACCAACACCGTGGATGGAACGCATCATAAATGTTTCCCCCTGGGCGGGGCGCACAGTGAATATCAGAGTAGCATTGTGGGATAAATCAACTCATTGGTGCAATATGGGGGACCACTCGAATTGGGTTTGGGTGGATGATTTCTTCTTCTATAGTCCTGGTGTGCTTCCAGCCGACCTTTTTTATCCCGAGACTTTGAGGTTTGACCCTACGGCGAGTTGCGAGTTCTTGCCTTTTCGGATAGGAGCTCGAGCGTTCAACTATGGTGTTAGCGGAACAATAGACAGCGTACAAGCACATCTATTCCTTCCCGATGGCTTAGCACTTGATGACCCCTTAACGGTTAGACAATGGTTAAACCCGCCAAGCTTATATCCAGATAGCTCTGGTGATGTTTTCTGGAATGTGCATGCAGATGGCACAGTTCTCGATACTACCGTATGTTTCGAAATTATGTTCGTTTATATTGCGGGCGATAGCTTTATTATGTCAGATACTGTTCTATATGAGTCCGATTTCGAGCTTGACGATGGGGGACTTGTAAGTTCCGACCCAGCTGGTTGGCAATGGGGTGTTCCCGTTGGACCGCCTGGCGCTCATTCCGGGACTAAATGCTGGGGAACTGTCATAGGCGGCGACTATGATGGAGGTTCGCATAACTGGGATTTGACTCTTTCCGTTGACCTAAGGTCTCTCTCTACCACCGACCGCGCAGAACTTATATTCTGGCACTGGTATGAGCTTCCGATAACTTACTCCGATACTACCGATTGGAGCATTGACCATGTTTACGACGGTGGCAATGTTTGTGCTTCTACTGACGGTGGAGCGACTTGGTTTAACATATCGGGTGGAGGTTACTGGGTTGACCTTCTTGGCTCAACGGGTTGGGGCTCAGGCAGACTGACGGGTTGGCAAAGGGTTGAATGTGACCTTAGTATGCTCGTTGGACACACAGTATTGCTGCGTTTCCGCTTCGCAAATGATGCAACTGATAACGATTATGCTGGTTGGTATATAGACGATGTCCGAGTGATTGCTCACAAGGCTTCAACCCCTATTCCTTATCCTGATACTACTATTGTTTCGGGTTGTATCTTTATTCCGCCAGTCGTTTATGCAGACGCTGGAGATGATGTAACTATATGCTATGGAGAAAGAGCAATAATAGGTGGCTCTCCTTCGGCAGACAAGGGTGTCCCGCCTTACACTTACATATGGACTCCAGCTGCCGGACTCAATAATCCCTCCTCTCCTAATCCAATCGCATCGCCTGATACTACAACACAATATATTCTTACCGTTATCGACAGTGTAAATTGCATCGACGAGGACACGGTTGTGGTTACCGTTAAATACCCTGTTGTAGATTCAGTTTGGTTTTGGGAGGAGACAGATTGTAACGACAGCAATATTGTTCATATATGCTACACCCTTTCGAACTGCGAAGCTAACATATCAGTGTGGATGAGTGCTGATAGCGGCGGGACATGGACGCCTGCGGGAAGTAGTTGGTTTGTCACATTATTGGATACTGCGGGAGACATAGGCGCAAATATTACTCTTGGAACACATTGCTTTGAGTGGGTGATGAGCGAAGATTTGCCCGGAGTTGAGGACAGCAGTTTCGAGGTTATGGTTATAGCAAATCGTGTAAAAGAAACAGCGGAAACTACTTACTTGGCAGTTTCTGGCAAAGCCTGTCCTTATTTTGCTGGACAACCCAGTGGGGTTTCAGTCCATTCAATACATGACGGAATCGATTCCACTCCCACGCATTCTCCAGTGTGTATTCCCGTTCCCGATTGTGTCGACTTTTTTGAGATAGCCGCCACAGGTTCAACATTATTCTATCATGGGACACCTAATATTCCTCCAGATAGTAGGGATGGTCCTCCGCCTGTGCCATCGCCGACAGTGGTTGACCCCGCTGATGGCTATGATGATTTCGGGATAAGCACCTTTGATGGAGCGGGTATGTGTGCCCTGTTGGGAGTATTCTTGGA
>JAGGRZ010000094.1 GCA_021159335.1 bacterium | reverse complement strand
TCCCTCTGTCGTTGACAAACTTCCTTAGCAGTTCGTAGTTTTTATAGTCTATCTCAAGCGTTGGGTCGAGACAGAATGGGCAAGGCTTTAATTTTCTTATCGCTTTCTTTTTAGCTTTTTTCTTTGCCATTTTATCTCCCTCTATACTGCTTTTTCGCTTTCATTATTTTTCGAATCGCTTTCTTTCTTCCTTAGTTTTTAAGATTACCCCTATTTATTACTCAGCAGTTGTCTTCTCATTGGATTCGTTTGTTTTTTCGTCTTTTGCATCAGTTTCAGGTTTCTCTGGTTCTGGTTCGGAATGCTTTTTAGGCTCTTCAGCAGGTGTTTCTTCTTCAGTTGGTGGTGTTTCTTCGGCTACTGCTTCCTCATGAGTGGTTGCCTCTTCAGTAGTGGGCGCAGCTTCAGCAACTTTTTCTTCAGCTGGCAACTCCTCAGCTTCGGTTGGCTTTTCGGCTTCTGAAGGTGCTTCATCGGTTACCTCGACTTCCTCTGAAATTTCTTCAGTCCTTACCACCTGTTCGGCTTCTTGCTGTTTCCTTTTGAGATATTCCACAGCGTTTGACTTTGCACGGACGATGAGATATCGAAGGACCTTTTCGTCCATTTTCAATGCTGACGATATCAGCGCAGGCGTATCTTTGCTGCCTTTGAATAGATAATAAACATAATAACCTGAGGTTCGTTTCTTTATGGGATAAACGAAGTCTATCATTCCCCAATCGGTTCTTCCTATGAACTCCTCAGAGTGCTTTTCAATTAATGATTGAACGACATCCGTTTCCCTTTTTAAGTCCGATTCCTCACCGTGAGGGTCAAATATAACTACGATTTCGTATAACTGGCTTTTCCCCATCTTTAACCTCTCTTACTTATTTCGAGCCTAAAATACTGTTACCATCGATGTGCGCAAGTATTTTTTTACTTGTATCTAAGTAAGATTGGAGCGATTACGAGCGATACGACAGCCATAAGCTTTATAAGTATGTTCATTGATGGTCCTGCAGTGTCTTTGAATGGGTCACCTACGGTATCTCCGACTACAGCGGCTTTATGAGCTTCTGAACCTTTTCCGCCGAGATTGCCCTCTTCTATGAACTTTTTCGCATTATCCCATGCGCCGCCACTGTTAGCCATGAAAAGTGCCAACATAACACCAGAAAGCGTTGCACCAGCGAGCACTCCACCCAAGGCTTCCCTGCCTATAATGAAACCTACTGCTACTGGTGTTACAATGGCTATTAGTCCAGGCAATATCATCTCTTTAAGGGCTGCTGATGTAGCTATGTCAACGCACTTCTCGACATCAGGATGAGCAGTTCCTTCGAGGAGTCCTTTTATTTCTCTGAACTGCCTTCTTATCTCTATAACGATTTTCTCGGCAGCTCTACCGACAGCTCTCATTGCAATGGATGCCACAAGGTATGGGACGAGTCCACCCACGAACAAGCCTATAACCACCAAAGGATTATTTAGATTAATTCCTTTAAGATTTGCAGCCTGCGAATAGGCGGAAAAAAGCGATAGCGCAGTTAGTGCCGCTGAGCCTATTGCGAAGCCTTTTCCTATGGCAGCAGTGGTGTTTCCCAGTGCATCCAGACGGTCAGTGATTTTTCTGACATCGTCGCCGAGACCAGCCATTTGTGTTATTCCACCTGCGTTGTCAGCTATAGGACCATATGCGTCCACGCTCATTATTACCCCCACAGTAGCAAGCATACCTACAGCGGCGAGCCCTATGCCATACAAACCGCCCAGCATGTAAGCAACATATGTTCCCGCAGCGATAATAAGAACAGGAGCCGCTACGCTTTCGAAGCCCACGGAAAGACCGGTTATAATATTAGTAGCAGGTCCAGTGGTGCAGGCGTCGGCTATTGTTTTTATCGGGTGTCCCGATGTGTAGTATTCTGCAAGAAGTCCTATTAATATTCCAATTACATTACCTACTATTAGCACAAAGAATAATTGCAGCGGCAATTCAAGCAGTTTTAGAACGATAAAAGCTCCGATGAAAAGTAGTATGCTGGCTACATAAGTAGCGCCGTTAAGTGCGGCTGCGGGACTGCTGAATTTTTCGAATAGTCTTAGCGACAAAATTCCTATAATTGATGCTATAAGTCCAACGGCGGCAACTATTATTGGCAATGCCATGTAGTTCCCGACCAGATTTGAGTGAGATATAACTTTTGATGTGGCGGCTATGGTTATGGTGGCTACCATCGCTCCTATATAGCTTTCGAATATGTCAGCGCCCATTCCTGCTACATCACCAACATTGTCGCCAACATTATCGGCAATAACCCCTGGATTTCTTGGGTCATCCTCAGGAATGTTTTTCTCGACTTTTCCAACGAGGTCAGCGCCTACATCGGCGCTTTTCGTATATATCCCACCGCCAAGTCTTGCGAAAAGTGCTATGGAACTTGCCCCCATTGCAAAACCAGAGAGTATATGTGCCGAGGCTACATCCTTAACTGCGATAACAAAGAACAAGCCAAGTCCGACGAGTCCCAGAGATGCCACTGAAAGTCCCATGACTGAGCCACCGAAAAATGCTACTCTTAAAGCCAGAGGTTGCCCGCCTATTTTTGCTGCCCAGCTTGTCCTCGCATTGGAACTTGTTGCCGCCATCATTCCGATGTATCCTGCAGTGGCAGAGCAAAGAGCACCACTTATAAAAGCCAGTGCGGTTTGCCAGTTGTATTCTCGAAGACCTATTAAGATAAGTATTGCTATTGCGATAATAAAAAATACTAATATCGAGTACTCTCGGCGAAGGAATGTCTTCGCACCTCGTTTTATCAGGTTAGAGATGTGTTGCATAAGTTCGGTTCCCGCGGGCTGTCTCTTGACATAGAGGAAAATGAAAAATCCGACAAGAAGACCTGCGGCACCGATGAGAGGTATCCAAAAATATTGCTCAAACATCATCTCTCCTCCGATTCGATTCCATTTAGTTTACTTCTACGATTGTAAACTTCCATCGCTCGCTGAATTCCCTTTGTAGCGCACATTATGGCTGCATCCGATGCTTTTTCTATTATCTTGGGAAGCGCTTCAAGTTCTTTATCGTCGAACTCTCCGAGAACGAAATCAACTGCATCAATACCTTCAGGAAGTGGACCTATCC
>JAGGRZ010000093.1 GCA_021159335.1 bacterium | reverse complement strand
TCAGGGCGAATATTTTCTTCCTCTTGAACGCGCTTAAATGTCTCATACTGCCAGCCTCGCGCCAAAAACACTGCCCCGCTGTCCGGAATAAGGTTCAAGATTTGGGAATACAACATTTTTAAGTGGGAACTTTTCTCGCTTGCGTGCGAGTTGGAAATTAGAATTAGAATAATTAAAAACTTAGTAATCTTTCGATAAATCATAGTTTTAGAAAATCATCAAAGCGCTTTTTTGATTACTCCTTTTTATCCTTATTCACCTTTTCCTCGAGTTCTTTTCTAAGTTTCTCGCGAAGTTCCTGAAGTTGCCGCTGGCGTTCCATAACTTCCTTCCAGCGGACGAACTTTTTGTAGCCACGATATTTGTTGAAAGGGTCGAATCCGGGCATCGACACCCCCTGAAAAATAACTTTCATAATAAATATTATGACAAACTCAATGAAACTCAAGCACATTTATGGGTTTAAAGCTTTCCGAAAAACAGCGTCAATTCGTTTTCGACCGTCACAGATTCACAGCGTTCGTGGGCGGGGTTCGCTCAGGCAAGACATTCGCAGGAACCGTAAAAGCCATCCGCATGGCACTTCGCAGGAAGCGCACCGGTGCCGTCGTAGCGCCGACATATACAATGATCCGTGATGTTATCCTACCTCTATGGCGAAAAATACTTCCGGCAGGCTCTGTAACAAGATTCTCCAGAACTCAAAATAAATTATGGCTTAAAAATGGCTCTGTAGTGCTGTTTCGCTCGGCAGAAATACCAGAAAGGCTCTATGGGCTTACCCTCGATTGGTTCCATATAGACGAGGCTGCCATAGTAAGCCGCAAAGTCTGGGATACACTTTACTCAAGAGTTATCTCGCGCAAAGGCTATGGTTTCATAACCACCACACCCAATGGTCACAACTGGGTCTGGGAACTCTACTCAAACGGCTGTATCTCCACGACATTCGCAAAAACCATCGACAACCCCCTAATAGACCCCGAGGAAGTGGAGCGAGCAAAAAAGCTTCTTGACCCAAAATTTTTCCGCCAGCAATACGAAGCCTCTTTCGAAGCCTACCTTGGGCAGGTCTATGATGATTTTGGGGAGCAAAACATAGCCCACCTTGCTCTCCGCCCGGACCTGCCCGTCTACCTCGCCTGCGATTTCGGCTGGAGGAACCCGACGGCAATACTCTGGGCTCAAATCCTCGAAAACGGCGATATATACATTTTCGACGAAGTGGTAGAATCATTCATGACCCCGGAATTAATAGCGCAAACTATAAAGGGGAGTTCGGTAAAACTCCCGTCAGGCCGCACATTTAAAGCCAAAGTGGGTTACGATAAAATAATCGAAATAGTCACGGGTTTTGAGGCTGCTCAATCACGTCAGGAGGCTGGAGGGCTGGCAATAATAGACATATTGCGAAATCTGGGGATACAAAAAATAAGAATCATAAGTGGCTCTGTAGCAAGAGGCGTTCTCATGGTTCGCGCAAAAATACTCGATGCCAGCGGGATTCCACACATCTTCGTGTCCCCACACTGCAAACGGCTTATAGCTGACTTTCGCGGCTACCATTATCCAGAAAATGCAAAGGGAACTGCGTTCGAGCTCCCGCAAAAAGATGGAATACACGACCACACCATGGACGCACTAAGATACCTCGTTATGGCGCTGGAGAAGAAAAAATCAAACTGGATAGTATAAAATATATTTAACACGATTGTATTTGGCTTTGCGAAGTGCCAAGCATTTGGGCTAACAGAGTGAGACGCAAAACCTGTATTAGGCGACACGGCGGTATCTTATTTTTCACTCTTTACCAAAGCCCCCGCCACCTACGATCAAGCGAACATATGGACCTGTAATACCTACATCGGGACCACCAGAGATGTCTATTCCATCCATTTCCCAATCGCCTTTTGCTGGAGCAAATGTATATCCTATGCGAAGCCCGAAAACTAAACCACCACCTCCTTTCTCATCTCCGCCAAATTTCAATAGATAGTCTGCTCCAAATGCCAAATTAAGCAGGAAGCCACCTGTTGAAAGCTCTACACTCCTTTTGGGATTATCCATGGGATTATCCAAAAATTCGTCGAAGGAGGGAGTCCCTTTCTCTATTATTTTAACACTCATGCCTCCTCCGCCAAGACCAAGAATCGGATAAACATTTACTATACCTGTCGTGTAGATTAAATACCCCACATCAAAGAACCCATAGCCAGCTTCGATTGAGCTCTTATAGCTTCCACTGGTAGTTTCTTCCCCAATTAATCCGTGACCTTCTCCACCTATTATCACCTTTCCGATTATTCCATGTCCACCTCCACCGAAAGAGATGAAATTGTCGGAAAATTCAGAATATCCTTTACTCTCCAATTTCGAGTTTAGGCTCTTTATGTCTATGATATTACCGCCTAACATAAAGTAACCTTTACCGCCACCTTCCTTACCATGTGCTGCTGTCTCCTGAGCCTGAGCAATGGCACACAGGAAGATACTCATGATAATCACTGCTCCCACTGTCAGGGTATTTTTGCCTCTTAGCATGGTTACCTCCCTTATTTGTTTTTACCACCGTATCGCCTAACTAAATCATATCTCAACATTCAATCATCTTTTTCTAACTCATTAGCTATTGATTTTGCCCAATTAAGGAATTTCCTTAACTCTTCGATTCCGAATCGGGTTAATCGCCAATATGTGTTTGCTCGCTTGCCTTCAGAAACCTTTTTACGCGGCGTTACGAACCCCTCCGCCTGAAGTTTGGTGAGCTGCACAGCAAGATTACCGTCTGTAAGACCAGTTTCTCGCTTTAATTCGGTGAAGGATGCCTCTCCAGCGACGGCAAGGTAGGCACAGATTTTAAGCCTTGCAGGCGAGAGCAAAAATTCATAATTCGCAGCCATAGCTCATCCCTCCTTCACGGAGCGGAGAATCAAAATGCCAGGCACCACGAGAAGCAAGACCTGCATTACCGCGAAGAAAAATCCGAAATAAAGCGGAATAGGTGTCATGGCAATGGTGAACACAAAACCGACAATAGCAACAAAACCTAAATATCTCGATTGAGCAAGGACACCAGTAACCCCAGCAGCGATGGAAAGTATTATCATCTCGGCTATCGGGATAACGGCTGTAAGAACACTATTTTTCAGGAAAATCGCTTCAAGAACGATAGCGATGGGCGCCACCCACAAAGCCAGCGAGAAATAACGCCAGCTTTTCCCTATGGCTTTATCGAGAAAAAAGCCCGGCGAATCGGCAGGAAATCTAATAAATAACTTGTTGAGAACTATAGCGACAATTACCCCCCCAGCCCATAAAAACAAGTATGCAAAAAGTTTGCTTACCCCAAAAATTATGAACCCTTGCGTAGCAAGAAAACCCGCAGCAGTGGTGGCTCCCCATATTATGTGTGACCAGCCCGCACTTCTTGAGTTTCCGCTCCTTCTAAGCCGCTCCACCAGACTGACCATGTAATCGATGCTCTCCACGATTTTTTGATTCGACATGTTGACCTCCTCAGTTTAATTTACACTTTCAACTTTATAATTTAAAGTATAATTTTAGTCGTCAAGAAAAATTTTAAAAGGGAGGAATTAATGAATTCCTACGAAAATCTACTGCAAAAAATAAGATTAAAAAACGCCATAACTAATTCCAGCCAGTTCAAAAAAGACATCGAAAAACGCATCGACTACTACTACGATAGACAACTTCCCTACCTTCTCGAGCTTATATCAAACCAGTTTGTCCACGCGGACCCGCTATCGCTTCAGCCGCAGTTCCTCAACATCGTCAAACCGATAATAAATGAGATTTCCATGATATACCGCGCTGGTGCTCGAAGAACACTCGTTAGCGACCTCGGAACTGAGGTAAGTCCCAAACTTTTAGCTTTATGGGAATTCATAATGCAGAACGCTAAATATGAATCCGTCATGAAGACTGTTAACAGGATGGTGAACCTGTGCAGGACAGTGCTCGTGAAGCCATCTTTCAGAAATGGTCAGCTTAAACTCGACATAATGACCCCAAATACATTCGATGTTATCGTGTCCGATGATGACCCTACCCACGCTGAGGCAATATTCTACGCAAGGGAAACGAACAGCGATGGATTGCCGAAAAAGACTGTCCATTTGTGGGACGAGAAAAATTACTATCGCATATCATCTGATGGCGAGCTTATTCCTATCCCGAACAACCCGAAAAATATCAACCCTTATGGGGTCCTGCCCTTCGTGCGGTTCACCGACGACATTCCTATTGACGATTTCTTCGTCCGCGGCGGCGACGACCTTATTGTCGCGCAGGACAACATCAATATCAAACTCACTCAGCTTAACTACATCGTTAAGATGCAAAGTTTTTCGGTGCCCGTGCTTGTTGGCTATCGTGGTCCCGAAAGGATAACTATTTCGCCGGGTAAACCTGTTGTGATACCGCTCGGGGGCATCGGCGAGCAGGGCAGCCCTGACTTTCGATTTGAATCTCCAAATCCACAGATAAAAGAGCTTATAATGCTTCTTGAGCACGAAATAGTGCGCATATTCAGAGTTTACGGCATCTCAAGCGCGGATTTCTCACTTCAGGGTAGCGTTAAATCTGGGTTCGCCCTCGTTATGGAGAACATGAAACTTCTCGAGGCGCGCGAAAATCAGCTTCCATTCTATGAATCAGCGGAAAAAGAGTTGTTCGAGGTTATAAAGCGAGTCTGGAATTATCACGCAAAGTTTCTTCCGCCGTCTCATCCTTTTGCAGGCGTCACATTCCCCGACTACATTCATCTTTCTGTTTCAATAAACACCATATCACTTCCTCGCCCCGTAAACGACGAAATAGCCGAATGGCGATTTATGCTTGAGAACAAGCTTGCGACTCCTATCGACTACCTAATGCGAAAGCACAAGCTAACTCAAAAGCAAGCGAGGCAAAGATGGCAAGAAATCGTGGAATGGTGGGAAAATAATCCCAACAAATCATCCGAACGAAATAAGACTTGAGAATTCCGATTTCTTCCATTAAAATTCACAGAAGCGGGTTGGGGAAAGATTCTGCGTAACGGGTAAAATATTATGCTTGAAGTGACATTTCCCAAAAAGCAAAAATTATGTTGACAAAATGGATTTGAATTCTAATAATGTAATTGAAATGAAGGTTTAATTAAGCGCCCCGCCATTGCTCTATGGCACTTAGGTGCACATAGAATGTCAATGGCGGGTTATTTTTAGGCAGGTGCCACATATGCCTATAGTTAAACCACCGCTAAAAAGGTGTATTGTATTTGTAGATGGAGCAAACCTATACAAAACCCTTAAAGAACTATCTCTTTGGTGCGATTATAACCTACTCATAAAAGCCTCATTAGAACAACTTGACTTCGATATAGAACTCATAAGAATTTACTTTTACACAGCCATACCAGACCAAAACCGTGAACCAGAAAATTATCGGAAAACATTATCTTTTCTTGGCAAATTGCAAAAATGGAACAATTGGGAACTAAGACTTGGCAGGATAGTTTACAGAAATGGTGTTCCCACCACTAAAGGCGTTGATGCAAAACTTGTTAGCGATGCGATATTTTTCACGAACCAAGACATGTATGATTTAGCGTTTTTTATAACTGGTGATGCCGATATAGCTTATTGTTTTGAAGCGATTAAATTGCTCAAGAAACAAATCGCGATCCTGCAATTACCAAAAAATTTCAGCAATGAATTGACTAATTAAGCGGATTATAAAATAGATTTTCCCTGAAAAAATATGCTCCAAACGGAAGAAGGTTTAGCTTCATTTCTCAGCCCAAAACACAGCGATTATCATAGCGGAAGAGATAAACACGATTCTTAGAAACGATAGCCTGACAAACGGCGAACGCACAACAGCCAAAAAACTGAAGATATTAAAGG
>JAGGRZ010000092.1 GCA_021159335.1 bacterium | reverse complement strand
TAAGTTCGAGGCGAAGCAACAATGTTAAAAGGCTTGAGGTCGGAATTCCAAGCTTTTTTGCGAGAACATCTATGTGAACAGGCTCCGCCGTTAAGGCATTAAAAACTCTTTTCTCTTCCTCACTAAGTCCACGCGCAGCACCCATAACCCGCGAAACCTCATCAGGTTTGGTTATCTTTATTCCCAGCGCCTCAAAAATGTCCTTCGCTGAGGTAACAAGCTTTGCACCAGTTTTGATCAACTCGTTGGTTCCTGCGCTGGTTTCGGCTACAGGTGTTCCCGGCACCGCGAACACAGGCTTTCCCTGAGCTTTGGCATGTTTTGCTGTTATCAATGCTCCGCTTCTCGCGCCAGCCTCAACTACGAGCGTACCCATAGCAAGCCCGCTTATCAGCCTGTTTCGTTTGGGAAAGTTGAACGCTTCCGGTGGTGTGCCCGGCAAAAATTCCGATATTACGGCTCCGTTTTTGGCAATCCTTTCCGCGAGGTCCCTATGCTCCCGCGGATACACTATGTCGATACCACACCCAAGAACAGCTATAGTTCTTCCTCCAGCCTCAAGTGCTGCCCGATGAGCCACACTATCTATTCCTACTGCAAGCCCGCTTACTATCGTTATCCCAGCGGATGCAAGCTCATACGCTATATCGTGAGCCACCTTCACACCCGCATGGGATGGCCTTCGGGTGCCAACGATAGCCAAAGCCCTCTCGTCGATATCCTGAAGCGCACCAAACACAGTCAAAAAAGGCGGAGCATGTGGTATGTCAACAAGGCTTTTTGGATAGCCCGCTTGACCCCAAATAACGACTTCAGCGCCTAAATTTTTTATATTTTCATAATACTTCGACGCCTTATCGTAATCCCGCAGCTCTTTTATTTCAGACGCCAACTTATCGCCAACAGCCTGAGCGAGAAGCTCCAAGTCAGCCTCGACAACTTTTGAGGGCAAACCAAACTGGGACAGCAAATTCCTAAGTTTCGTGTCCCCAAGTCCCTTTATCATGCTTAGCGCAAAGATTATTTTTACCTCATTAGCGTTCATCCCCCTCGCCTGCGTTTTTATCAACCTCCTCAACCAGTTCAAACATTGCCTGAAGAAGTTCGTCAAGCCCCAGACCGACAAGCGCACTTATCAAAAATACCCTTTCTCCGGGGAAAACCTCCTTCCAATTCCTCCCCAATGCCTTCTCACTGGCAATATCAATCTTGTTTAGGGCTATTATGCGCGGCTTTCTGGGAAGCGATTGCTCAAAGTGCCCAAGCTCCGATAATAAATCCTGAAATGCTTTGTCGGGTTTTTCGTTAATGTCGATCACGAAAACCAAAACTTTGGTTCTGGCAATGTGTTTAAGAAATTTTATCCCCATTCCTCTGCCTTTATGAGCGCCCTCAATGAGCCCTGGAATATCAGCAATAACGAGCCTTTTATCCCTTCCAAGTTCAGCTATTCCTAAAAGTGGCTCTTTAGTGGTAAACGGATAATCAGCGATCTTGGGACGAGCTTTCGTTAACCGCGATATAAGCGTCGATTTACCTGCATTGGGCAACCCGACGAGTCCCACATCAGCTATAAGCCTTAGCTCGAGCCTAAGCATTCTTTCCTCGCCAGGTTCGCCGGGCTCAGCGTAATCGGGCGTCTGATTGGTGGATGTGGCAAAAGCAGCATTACCCCTACCACCACGGCCACCCCTCGCAACAACAAACTCACCATCTATCAAGTCACATATTAGCTCCCCCGTCTCAGCATCGTAAACCATAGTCCCCGGCGGGACTTCTATGATAAGGTCTTTCCCGTTCCTGCCATGTTTATTCTTCCCCTGCCCCGGTCGTCCGTTCTCTGCCCGAAAGTGATGCCTGTAGTAAAAATCAAGAAGTGTTCTCATCTTGGGGTTGACTCGAATTATAACATCACCTCCTTTACCGCCATTACCGCCAGCAGGACCACCTCGAGGTCTGTATTTCTCCCGCAAAAACGCCACACACCCTCTCCCGCCATCGCCAGCTTTAACATATATTTTCGCCTCATCTATAAACACAACGCTCCTACCTCACCTTATATTTTGGAATGCCCGTTATAAGCACATCCTCTCCAAGCTTTTTCACTGTTACATCGTCAAGCCCCAATACATCATCCATAGTCGCGGCCAAACGCGCCTCAACAGAGTTAATCCCTGAGCTTCCGATTATTTTCGGCGAAACAATAGCATAAATCCTGTCAGCAACCTTCTCCTCAAAAGCGGCGCCAATAAGTTTTGCGCCTCCTTCAAGCAATGCCGAGGTCAACCCCTCGCTTGCAAGCCTCCTTAAGATCCATCTTAATCGCGGCAACTCTCCACCAGAGTCATCATAACGCCATATTTCCACTTCCCCTCTCGGTTTGCCATCATAAAATGGCTCTTCACTCGGCGTCACCAATATCGTTCTCGCTGCATTGTCGTTGAAGACCTCAAGGGAAGCACTAAGCTTCCTTCTCCCCCCCACTATCAGCCGAACGGGATTCCGCCCCTTAACCAATCTTACCGTCAGTCGTGGGTTGTCAGCCATAACAGTTCCCGCGCCCACGATAACTACATCGTGCGTGTCGCGAAGTTTGTGGGCAAATTTACGAGCTGCATCAGACGATATCCACTGTGAGGAACCATCCTCGCAAGCTATTTTACCATCTATCGACTGCGCCCACTTTACCGCAAGAAAAGCTCGCTTTTGCGTGATAAATGTCCTGAAATGCTCTATAAGCCGTTTCGCTTCCCGCTCAAGCACACCCACTACCACCTCGACTCCCGAACTGCGCAGGAAACTTACTCCTCGCCCGTTAACTACTGGATTGGGGTCAGTTGTGCCTATCACGACACGCTTGAAACCGCGGCGGACGAGCTCCTCAGCACACGGCGGAGTCCTGCCATAATGAGTGCACGGCTCAAGCGTAACATACATCGTTGCGCCCGAAAAATCCGTTATCCCCTTTCTCTCCGCATCCTTTATCGCCTCTATCTCAGCGTGGGGAAGCCCACATCGCCTGTGCCAGCCTTTTCCTACTATTCTATCGCCAATAACGATAATAGCCCCTACAGGCGGGTTGGGTGATGTGCGTCCTAAACCTCGTCGACCAAGGCGCAATGCGTATCTCATAAATTTCTCGTCAGCATTCATCATGCTAAAATTTACCAAAAAATAGCTATCACCACAAACAAAAGCCAGCTTGAACATCGATAAAATGTGAAACTAAACTTTTCCTTACTATTTTACTTGACAAAATTAAGTTTTATGTTTTTAATTTCCCCAAACGATAGGGGAGTAGCAATGAGAAAGATAGCGTTAGCACTGCTCGTACTGGTCGCCTTTTCACTTTTATGGGGTGAGGATTCCAAACAAAACTCAATAGGCTGGCTTTCAATTTCCAAGGCTGAAAGCCTTTCCAGAGCCAACGGAAAACCAATGATGGTGTATATCTACAGCAATGGCTGCGCATGGTGCCGAAAGTTCGTCAGAAAAACGCTTTCCAATCCGGATATAGTAAAACTTGTAAACGAAAAATTCGTTCCGACAAAAGTAAACCTTTCTTCAAATAAAACTGTCAGGTTTCACTCCAAAACATTAAAGGAAAAGTATCTTGGACGAGTTTTCCTTGTTCGCGGAACACCTACCACCGTATTTCTCCAAAACGCAGATAGTATAATAGCAAAGCTTCCCGGCTTTATCAATCACAATGATTTCCAGCTCGTTTTAAAATATATTGGTGATGGCTGGTATAAGGACATGACCTATAAGGATTTTGTGGAAAGCGAGAAAAAACTTAAAAGCAGTCAATAACCTGCCTCATTTAATAAATAGTTTATAAAAATTTTAAAAGCTTATATGCTCTGCGTTTGTCGAAATTTTATATCTTGTTCTTAGCTTTGTTAACTTTAATTAACCTGCGAACTCTATTTATTGCTTTGTTGTGCTCCTTAAGCGTCTTTGAAAATATGTGTGTCCCGTCCATTCGCGAAACAAAGTAAAGGTAATCGGTCGATTCAGGATAGAGCGCGGCTTTAATAGCATCCTCACCTGGGTTACAGATAGGCCCCGGTGGCAAGCCACAATAAATGTATGTGTTGTAAGGCGTTTTACTTCTCAGGTCCTCTGGCGTTACTGGTTCGTTTATTTTCGCCAGTCCATAGGCTGCCGTTGGGTCTGCCTGAAGCGGCATCCCGCGCTTTAATCTGTTGTGATATACGCTTGAGATAACGCCCTGTTCGTCTTTTACATGAGCCTCAGCTTCTATTATCGACGCAAGGGTAACAACCTGCTCCAATGTTAGTCCAAGCGATTCTGCTCTCGCACTCCATTCCGGCCGCCAGCGACGACGAAATTCATGGTGAAAAATCGCGATAAGACTTTCAGAACTTATGCCCTTGGGCACAAGATATGTCTCCGGAAACAAAAAACCTTCCATCGAAGGTGCATCAATACTATATTTCCTGAGAATTGCGGTATCCCGACACGCTTGAAGAAAACTTACGGAATCCACACCGAGCTCACGCCGCACAAGACCGGCTATCTCATATATAGTAAACCCTTCAGGAATTGTTATCTTAACATCGAAGCTTCCTCCCCTCGTTAGCATTTGCAAACATCGCCACACGCTTGGGCGATACTTAAACCTGAAATAACCTGCTCTAAGTTTGCTTTCAAAACCCGCGACTTTCGCTATAAGGACGAAAAGATTGGGGCGAAGCAAAACACCACTTTCGGCAAGAATATGCGCTACCGCTCTGGATGTAGCACCATGTGGTATCTCGACTATGACGGGTTTATCAAACGGCTTTGATGAACTTTCGGCAAAAACCAGATACAAAAACCACCATACTAAAGCCCCAAAAACCAGAAGCAAAAGAATAGCGATCAAATCTTTAGACCTCTCGTTCATCGTAATTCCTCTCTCGTCCCCTTTTCGCCTCAAGGTAACTTTGAAGAATCAGTGTAGCCGAAATTTTATTCAGCACTTTCTCGTAATCTTTGCTTTTTTTGCCAAGCTCACTTATAACACGAGCCGCCTCTTTTGAGGTTAGTCTTTCGTCCCATAAATCGACACTAACGCTGATGCGCTTTTTTATTTTGTCAGCAATCGTGCGAACTCGCTGGCTCATTCGCGACTCATCACCAGAAAGATGAATGGGCAACCCCAAAACTACAGTTTCGACATCCCACTCAGAAACAAATTTTTCGAGCCATTCCACAAGTTCATCTTCCCCACGATACTCCAATACATCGAAAGGTAACGCTACTTTTCGCTCAGCATCAGTTATCGCTATGCCAACCCATTTAGTACCGTAATCTATGCTCATTATTCTCTTCATGCCCGCCAACCTTAAAGTTTTACAGGCGGTTGCTGCCCCGAAAGCTCCCACAAAAGCTTAAGATTCTTAACATCCCAATCGTTTTCCTTGGGTGTTTCAAGAACTTTGGGCAACTCCTCGAACCTTTCGTCCTGCATAAGGAATTTGAATGGCTCAATCCCTATTAATCCTCTTCCAATGTGCTCGTGGCGATCTTTTCTGGAACCCAGCGGATGCTTGGAATCGTTAACATGGATACCAACAAGTAGCTTGAGTCCTATAATTTTGTCGAACTCTTCCCACACTTTCTCATATTTTTCCTTGGTAGTGAAGTCGTATCCTGCAGCGAAAACATGGCATGTGTCGAACACCACGCGTAGCTTTTCCCTGTGCTTTGATTGCGCTATAATGTCCCTTATGTGTTCAAATTTCCAGCCAAGGCTTTGTCCCTGTCCTGCAGTTGTTTCAAGCGCTATATTAACTGAGGGACCGTATTTGTCGTAAATTATGTCCACGGCTTGTGCTATGCGCTTTATTCCCCAGTCCTCTGACTTGCCCTTGGGAGTACCGGGATGCATGACTATGTTCTCGATTCCAAGCCTATCACATCTATTCATCTCATCTGCCATAGCCTGAATGTACTTCTCCCACATTTCGTCGTCGGGCGAGGCAAGATTAATAAGATATCCAGTGTGAGCAATTATTGCCCTTACCACCTTAGATTTCTCAACCTTCTCGTGCCACAGCTTAACTGTCTCGTCTTTTATGGGTCTGTCGAAAAGCTTACGAGCTTGTTTGACAAAAATCTGGATCGCCGTGCAGCCCAGCTCTTCCCCCCGATCGATTGCCTTATCAACACCGCCGGCTATCGACATGTGAGCACCTATAAGTTGCATGTTTAACTCCTTTTTCGTTCATATAAATTTAATCGGTTACCAAACGACGGACAATAAATCATTTCTCAAAAAATCATTTGCTATTTCACTTACTCGGATTTAATTTTGCAACCTTGCTTAAGTTCTAAGCTCGACATAGCCGCTTCAGGCAATAACAAATAGGTTGCGGGCTTCGAAATAGTTGATTAATTATTTTCACCATGAAATACTTTGTCAAAATAGCATTCATACTGTTGCTAATTTTTAATATTGGCTCAGCGACAAGATATGTTCACAATACCGGTGTAGTTCAGCTGAGAGTTGACGACTATGCATATGGGAACTTCGTTGAGTTCAGATATTCGGGCTACGACAGCTACGACCTTTTGTGGCGTAGTTTTATCGCGATAAAGTTCGGGGGCTGGGTTACACCATACTACGGACGCGCCAACGACGATGGAGTGCTCTATACATCAAATTTCACGCAGTTCCAGCCGCTCGAGCTTGAAGAAATATGGAACTACGATACGATAATATCCCCTGATAGCTCGGATACCACCATAGATTCAACTCTTGCCATGGCTAAATCCCACTATGCTTTTGGTATAGACGCTATAGGTTTGAGAATAGACCAGTGGGTTGAGTCGAGCACCGGACTTGACAGCTTTATAATAGTTAAATGGATCATAAGCACACCCGAAACACTTGAGGATGGAAACATTCTGGTCATGTTCGACTTTGATGTCCCCGACTTCGATTACGACAACGATCAGGTTTTTACTGTTCCGGGGCATCTTGCCGCGGGAGTCCGCGCGGACACTATAAATCCGCGTTCAGCAGGGTTCGCATGGCTAAGTCATTGTGATAGCTGCTTTCTCGTTAATACTATCGACTGGTTCGAGCATGGAAGAAATATCGACTCACTTGTGAAACTTATGAGCGGGCGATTCTGGGAAGGAAGCACATACTGTACCTCCCCGCCGTGCCCACCGTGGCTGGATAATGCGGCAGGCGATGTGGGAATAGGAGTGGTGGTTCATGTTCCTCGAATAGTCCCCGACAAACCTGAAACGCTAAAATTCGCTTTCATAGCAGCCGATTACCCTTCAGGTGTGATAGCAACGGTCGAAAGGCTCGATACCATGAAAATTGAAGAGAAAACTATCCCGAAAAAGCAACAGCTATCTTTAAGGGTGTTCCCAAATCCCTTCAACAAAGCGTTGTGGATAAATGTACCCGACGAATGCACCAGGCTCGACATAATCGATGGCTCAGGAAAAGTAGTTGGTCAACTGGCGCCGACAGGAAAACACATCCTTTGGCACCCCAAGGGACTACCATCCGGCACATACTTCATTAGAGCAATAACGAATAACGGAATCTTCGTCGTTAAGGCGATTTATCTTAAATAAAAATACTCGTATAAAATGCTCTTATAACAAAAAAACTGTTGCCAAAGAACGGAAAATGTTATATTAGGAAAATCATCGGAGGGAATTGTAATGCTTTTGGAACTAAGATTAGATGACTTTCTTCGCGAGCTCTCATCAAAAGCCAGCGTTCCTGGAGGTGGGAGCGTTTCCGCGGTAACCGGTGCTATGGCTGCTGCGCTTATATCTATGGTCTGCAATCTTACAACAGGCAATAAGGAGTATGCAGATGTCGAGGAGAGGATAAAAGGCATTGTGGAAAAGTCCGAGAACCTGCGCGATGAGCTTTCCAAACTCGTCGATAAGGATGCGGACGCCTTCAACGATGTTATTCACGCTGCAAAAATGCCGCAAGAGACCGAGGAGGACAAAGTGCTTCGCCACGAAGCCATTCAACACGCTCTCCAGAAAGCTGCTCTCGTTCCTCTCAAAACCATGGAACTCTCAAAGGATACTCTTCTTCTTGCGAGAGAGGTAGCCGAATGTGGCTCTAAAAACGCCATCTCGGACGCGGGAGTAGCGGCAATCCTTGCCGACGCAGCCATAAAAGCCGCAAAAATAAATGTGGACATCAACCTTGCGAGCATCGAGGATGCCGAATTCACCGACAAAATAGCAAAAAAATGCGACGACATACTCGCCGAGATAGATGGTGTCCTGGAGGAATGCCTCGAGATAGTGGAAAGAAAGATTTACAGCTAATTTTACCACCACGATAAACCTTTTCCATAACCAAAATAAATGAAAAAATATGTTGACCTTCACATCCATTCGCTGTGCTCCGACGGGAGCTATACACCCGCTCAAATAGTCAAACGGGCGAAATCCTATGAACTATCTGCTATAGCGATAACTGACCACGATACTGTGGCATGTGTCGCCGAAGGCGAAAAACTCGCTCACGAAGCGGGGATCGAGTTCATAAGAGGAATAGAAATATCCACCAGCAGTTGCAGTGGAAGAATGCACATCCTCGGATACTTTGTGGACATTGAATCAAAAAAGCTCGGTGAACTCATAAAACGGATGCAGCTCGCAAGGAGGGAAAGGATAAAAAAAATCTGCGCCAAACTTACCGAGCTCGGTAAACCCGTTGACCCCGAACTCGTTCTATCAATGGCTAAAGATGTGGACTCAATCGGAAGACCCCATGTAGCCTTGGCAATGATAAAACTCGGTCATGTCTCAAGCGTGCACGAGGCTTTCGAGCGTTATCTCGGCATAGGCAAACCAGCATATGTGCCACGGTGGGCACCCACACCCCGTGAGGCTATAGACACAATCCACCAAGCGCATGGACTTGCAGTCATCGCCCACTGCGGCGTTACACAGGGCTGTATGGAAAGTATAAACGAAATAATAAATGAAGGGATAGATGGGATAGAGGCTTTTTACCCATTTCACAACGAGATAACCACGAAAAAGCTTATTGAAATCGCCCGCAAGCACGACCTTGCCATAACAGGCGGCTCCGACTGTCACGGAACGGTGCGAGGCGAACCTTTGCTTGGTGTGTTTAAGGTGCCTTACTGGGTATATGAGGATTTAGTCAAAAGACACCAATTAGCGAAGGCAAACACATGATTTCATTATTCCAGCATTAACTGCAATAAAACATTTCATCTCCAGATTCCATTTTAGAAATTACTTGACATTCAATAAGATAGGTTGCTTTTTTCATTTAAGGGAGTCATCAATAGAGGAAATCTTAATGCAGAGGAGTATCTATGACCAAAGCAGATCTCGTAGAAATAGTTGCAGAACGGACGGGTTTTACAAAGTCAGATGTTCATGTAATATGTGACACTCTGCTGGACACCATAAAGGAGGTGATGTCTGAGGGTAATAATATAGAGATTCGTAGGTTTGGCACATTCAAGCTAAAGGTAAGGCGTGCTCGAGTGGCACGGAATCCGCGTTCTGGCGCTACTGTAAGAATCGGGGAAAGAGTAGTGCCTACATTCAAGCCCTCAAACGAGTTTAAAAAGATGATCAGGATCACCCCGGATGAGCTCAAGAGAAAAGAAAAGTCCATCAAGGAAAGGTAGTCCGACCACGGTAATACTGCTTGTGGCGCTCGGAATCGTGCTCGTTGTGGCAGGATTCATACTTGGGGATGTGGTTGAGGTTATAAATAATGGATCGATATTGTGCCTTGGGTGTATTGGTATAGGTTGATTGGTAAAACAAAAAGGAGGTGGTGCACACGAGAATACAGCTATCGTATGTATCGAAGAAGGGTAGCTGATGCGTCTTAGAGGCATATTAAGATTTAGAGTTTTTTCACAGATTTTAGGCGTAATTTTGCCTAACGCATATTTAAGAGGTTTTTTTAACAAGCCTCACCTTTACAGCGGAAAAGCGAAAGCAGTAATTTTACCGATTCTTAATTGTTATGCCTGTCCTTCAGCTTTGACGAGCTGTCCCGCCGGCGCCCTGCAACACTTCTCAGTAATAAAGACCTTTCCTTTCTACATTTTCGGCGTTATAGCGATTTTCGGCGCAGCAGTGGGAAGACTATTCTGCGGTTGGGTTTGCCCGTTCGGATTCCTCCAAGACCTGCTTTACAAAATAAAAACTCCGAAAGTAAAATTACCCAGCAAATACACTTTCACTAAATACATTTTCCTTGTTCTTGGCGTTCTGCTTCTGCCCATGATAATTTCGGACACGGTTTTCTGCAAAATCTGCCCTCAGGGAGCTCTCGAAGCTGGCATCCCTCAAATGTTGCTTAATCCCGAATTAAGACCGCTCGCTCACACTCTATACTGGACCAAAATAGCCATACTCGTATTTTTCATCACGGCTTTCATATTCACGAAAAGACCCTTTTGCAGGTATGTATGCCCGGTCGGAGCGCTTCTTTCACTTTTCAACAGCGTGAGCATACTAAGGCTTACGGTCGACCATCACAAGTGCACCCTCTGTGGTTACTGCAAATTGGTTTGTCCCGTCGATATAGAGGTATTCCGAAATCCCAACTCAACGGATTGTATAAGATGTGGACTGTGCACAACATGCCCTGAAAATGCAGTGAAATTCACAACCGTGTTTGCACCAGAGGAAAATCCCAAACCAGCATTAAGCGATAAAATATGAAGAAACACTCATTAAAAATAATGCCGCTTCTTACTTTAGTAATCATGTTCTTATCAGGGTGTGGGAAGGAGAATGTCGCGCCACAGAAACCACAGAGCGACTATTTCGATGTTATAATAGAATTTTTCTCCAATGTTCAGTGCTCACTTTGCGCTGAGGTAGCATGCGTTATGGATTCAGTCCAAGAATACTTCGACAATCACGACGACGGCAAACGCCCGATAATTATAGAGTATCACCCCGCCATTCCCGCGGACGACCCATTTTACCGCAAAAACCCTGAAATACAGCAAGCACGCCAATCTTTTTACGGTGTCGTTGGCGAACTGCCCCAAGTCTTCCTCGACGGACATCAACTTGATAGTGCTGTATTCAAAAACTCCGAAGCAATGATCACAGAAATAAAAGAACAAAAACTGCTAACAAAGCCCGCATCAATAGATATTGAATATCAGTTAACCCAGGACAGCATTATAGTATCGGGCAGTATCACCGCTGACAGCAGCCTACAGGGGCAGCTTTACGCAATGCTAACGCGGAGGGTGGCAAAATTTGACGAAGCCCCGGGGATAAGCGGTCAGAAGGAGTTCCACTTTGTGGCGGTATCGATAATGCCTGCTGAAGCTGGCGAATTCGTTGCCATCCAGAAAAATAAAACCCACGACTTTCGTTACTCTTTTCCCTTGCCCGATGAAATAATAGGTTGCCAAACCAGTTCTCATACGGTATTAGTTATAATGCAGAACATGGATAAAATCGTTTTGGCCGCTAAAGCTATCGACATCAGCCAATAGAACCACGGAGGAGAACATGAGAAAGATTGCTACAGCATTGTTTATTCTTGCTCTGGTTGGGGCAACGTTCGCCTTCGAAAAAGTGCCGCTGGCAGAGGTGGGGGTAAAAATGTCGGGAACATCCTCCGGCATAGTTAACAACTTCGTTAACAGAGAATACCCCGCTCTTTATGACTCGAGCGTGCTGCTCAACTTTATTACATGGCCAATGTATGGTTCTCCGGGTGTATACCAATATCTGCAGTTAGTTCTTTTCGGCGACTCGACATGGCAGAATGCACCTTGGGGTCGTTTTCAGGGCTACTACTCAGTATTCCCGACTACAGGGCTTTTCGACAGCCTTCGTGCTTCCATAGCGCGCCACGACTCAACACCGGTTAAAGTGTGGCTTATCGATTCGGATGACGACTCGCTTTACATCGGTTTCACCATAGACGACCCTATGTTCATTGGACGATTTATAAGATTGTTCATCTTCATACTGGAGAACCACATTTCAGCGGAAGGAGCCACCTCACCGGAATACAACTGGGTCGTTCGCGATGTTCTGCCACACTACATTGGCGACCTTATAATGCCAAGTTCTGTTGGAGATACCCTGCGGCTGGCCTATCACTACACACGCAGCTACGATTGGTTGCCTTGGAACTGTGAGCTTGCGATAGTGGTAGACACAATCGCACTGACCACACGAGAAGTTATTCAGGCTGCTCACGCGCCGTTGCCGTTGCCGTCACACATGTTCGCCGCAAAAATAGCAGGCACAAGCTCAAAAATAACTGACCTCGGGAATACAGAAACATTGATCGTTTATGGCATAAACTATGGTCGATATCCTGATACGCTGAAGTTAAAATTCTCAAGCGAGGCTCCCGCAGGCTGGGATATACGCGCGTGCACTCGAATAGGATGCTTTGATGATTCCCAATCGGTGTTTCTGGGCACGAGTTCCGCAGATACGGTCTGGGTCATCTTCAGGACGAATCCCACGCAGAAAGGCACTGGAAAAGGCATTATAAACCTTACATCGGTATTTACCGACGACTCCTTCGAGTTCAACCTGTCAGTAACGACTGGCGACCATGTTATACTTATCGACGACGATGTCAAATACGAATTCGAGCGATACTACATTACTGCTCTCGAAAGCATTGGGGAACAATTTTACTACTACAACCGAAACTGGGGACCTTTAGGATATGACACACTATCAAAGTTCGACATCGCGATATGGTTCACCGGACACCACTCCCAAAACACTCTCGACCGCGACGACAGAGCGGTGCTAAGAATGTATCTTAACAACGGTGGCAACCTGTTTATCACCGGCAACGACATAGGCTGGGACCTCGTTTTGGACATGCGTGACACGGACCCGGGCTTTTTCACAAACTTTCTCCATGCCAGCTCACGGCGCTCCGAGCTTCGCGATTCCGCTGCGAGCCACAGGGTATTTGGCATGCCAGCTGACCCCATAGGCGACGCCCTGCTTTTCAGCATCGACGATGGAGACGGCGCTAACAACGCCCGATATGCCGATGTTATAACGCCTGTTGGCGGCGCTCAACCGATACTATTTTATGGCTCTTCCACAAGAGATTGCGCAGGACTGCGATACAAAGGAACATACGGTCTCGTGTATCTTGCGTTCGGCTACGAAGCCATAGACACATTTTCCATAAGAAAACTTTTAATGCAACGAATAATAAGCTGGTTCGACACCGCAACTGGAATAAAGGAAAGCGA
>JAGGRZ010000091.1 GCA_021159335.1 bacterium | reverse complement strand
TCAAATCATTAAAAGAATCACCGTCAAGATCACCCGGTGAAAAAACATAATAAAATGTTCTTGAAAAACGAAGATAATCAAACAAAAATGCATAATCCATGTTTAAATGAACTAAAATGGTATCTAATATAATATCCTTTTTTATTAGAAAAAAAGAGGGTGTAAAACTGAATGTAAAACTGTCTGGCATATATCCAGGCAACACAATGAATGAATCATATAAGCAATAGTTGGGCGCTAATAATCCTATGTATGGCATTGGACTAAAATTATCAGTATAAATTTTTACAAAAATAGTATCTATTAAGAATTTCCCCAATGGCAGATTGGCATTAACTGTCAAAAACTCATCATATAATCTATAACCAGATGATGGTGGAGCTCCAATTGTTCTACGATTTATTAGGATATATTTCTCGGAATCTGAATATTCTAATGGCAAAAAATAATCCAGGTCAATTTGTTTCCAAAACGAAGTATCAAGAATTGTTACATCCATTGAGTCAATGAAAAGTGTCCCATTAGGTATCGGACCATACTGAA
Source organism: bacterium (assembly GCA_021159335.1). NCBI lineage: Bacteria > bacterium. The sequence goes on along the minus strand of JAGGRZ010000091.1, from coordinate 4,743 downwards.
TTTTGATGTAACTTGTTGCTACAAGTGCCGCGCTAGTTGCTGAAAACATCAGATCTGGAAAATTATCGTCGTTTAAATCACAAACAGATGCTTCAGAAATTAAATTGTGTAAGTTATAAAAAATTGAGTTGTATAATGAAGTATCAGCTAACTCACAAACTTTGATATTTGCTTGTTCCAATTGGATAGTAATTGCTTGTAAGTGAGTTCCATAAATGATTAAGAAAAGTATAATCTTTAAACTTTTTGAGATCATGCTATTGTTAAATTTTCTATCCTGTGAAGAATCTTAGACTATCTCCCCCATCTTCCTGAATGGATGAGGAATAACGACTTTCTGCAAAAGGACGCCAAGGGATTTAGGATATTCTGCCCCCTGCTCAACAGCGGATTCAACCGATGCCACATCACCGGTTATGGTGACGAACGATTTCCCTCCCAGCCCTACCGCGGGACGGATCTCAAGAAGCCTTACATCGCCTGATTTGGCGGCGATATCTGCCGCTTTTATGGCACTCGCAACCGTGTATGTTTCTATAACTCCCAGCGCTTCGCCAAGAGTCGCGCCCGTGCTCGCTGTTAAGGCCGGGATAACATCCTGATGAAGATTGGGTATAATAATGTGGTCAACGCACGAGGGACCGGAGATGCTTAGCCCAGCGTTGACTGAGTCCTGAACCGCCTGAACCAGCCCGGAAACTATCGTTAAAAACTTGCCCGAACATATCGTTTTGGCGACCAGAAGCTTGACCTCAGCAGCTTTTATCATAGCATCGGTCGCCTCTATGCCCTTCGCAATGCTCGTAAACTCAAGTAGTCCGATAGTCGGTTCCATAATGCACCCAAATCAAGATAAAGTTAAACTTTCCGTCGTGCAAGAAATAATCACACCTCATGAACCCAACCGGAAAGCAAATCTGGGTTTATCCTCTCCCCGCAAAGTTTTGCGGTTCGCTCTGATTTCGTTACTTCGCCCACCATGCAAACAGGCACATCAAGTTCATCTTTAAGCACGCGCGCTATTTTTCGACCGACATCCTCGGGTGCGGTGAAAATAAGCTCATATTCCTCGCCGCTTTTGGCTGCGAAAATATGTGGAACCATCCTTACCTCCGATGCTATTTTTTCAACTCCTGGGAAAAGCGGCAAGCGCTCGAGTTCCACCAATACGCCCGCATTCGACTCATCAGCAATATGCATCAAATCCGCCCAAAAACCGTCCGAAATGTCTATCATCGAGCTTGGCGAGAAAGATGCGATAATCTCCCCTGCTTCCAGTCTGCATCGAGGTCGCTTGTGCCTTATAATCATTAGTTCACGCTCTACTTTGCTTAGATTATTGCCCTCAGATTTGCCGGTAAGCAACATAAGCCCGGCAAGTGAACCACCAAGCACTCCTGTAACCCATATCTTGTCTCCCACTCTGGCGCCGTGTCTGTATACCGGCTTTTTCGCCGTCCCAAGCACACCAACAACCGCGTGGAATCCCGCATCACTTTTCGTTATGTTGCCCCCGAGAAGTTTTATTCGCAATGGCCTGATAAATGTATTAACTCCATCGTAGAATCGCATTATATCCGTCATTCCAAAAGAGGCTGAAATAGAGAGCGAAATCATAACACCGACCGCTTTCCCACCCATCGCAGCTATATCCGACACTGCCGCTGAAACTGACTTGTAACCAACATCGGCAGCGCTCATGTAATCGAACGAAAAATGGACCCCCTCAACCATTTCGTCAGTCGTTAGAAGAATTTTATCTTCTATACCCTCAATGACTGCGCAGTCATCGCCGATAAATTCAGGAAATCGCTTTCTTATCGCATTTATTATTTCAAATTCCATGTTCAACTTGCTTACCTGTTGCTCCTTTTCTCATTAACGAAACAAGGGGCGGGATAAGAATAAGTTGCGCGATTATTCCGGGTAAACCGGTTACTAAAGCGCTTGAAACAATAACGAAAACTCCGCGTTTGAAAACATTGGGAGCTAACCCAAAGCTTAGAACCACAATCCAGCCCAGTGCGAGGAAAAGCTTCGAAACCACGATCGCAACAAGAAGTGTCGGGATTATCGATAATTTTCTTCGCAGAATCCCTATCAAAAACCCCATGGCCCCGAGCTCGAACATCATCGGTATAAAAAGAGGAAACGGTGGCATGCCCGATACTAAGAAGTTGAACGGTGGAGCAATAATCCCCAGCACCAACGCTGCTATCGGCGAAAGGATAAAACCCGCGAGCTGAATCGGAATGTGCATGGGCAGAAGCACGCGTCCGCCCTGCTGAACCGAAAGGTGAACCACAAATGGCAGGACGAAAGACAAAGCGAGAAATATCGCGAAGTAGGCTAATTTCTTGGTTCTTTGGGTTATCATAGGTCTCCCGTCCATGCGAAAATTTTCGCCACACCTATCACCGCCGCTGTTTCAGCGCGAAGCCTTGCAGGTCCGAGTGATAGAGGCACTGCGTTATGCTCCGCCAGCTCATTTTTCTCGGCATGAGAAAAGCCACCTTCAGGACCAACAAAAAGCGCGACTGAGCCATCAGGTTGAATCATTCTTTTAGGTGGTGAGGGTAACCCGTCCGGGTCAGCGTAAATAAGTCCGTCAAAATTTTTTCCTCTCCGGTTAAGGAACTCCCTAAGTTCCACTACATCGGATATTGTAGGCAACCATGAGCGTTTCGATTGCTTTATCGCTCTTATAGCTATCTTTTGCAACCGCTCAAGTCTTGTGCCCGACTTTATCTCGCGTATTGTGAAATCTGTTATCAATGGGACGAACTCGTTTATACCCAGCTGTGTTGCCCAATCGAGTGCTATCTCAAGCTGTTTTGGGCGGACCACGCCAAAGCAGAGCGAAAGTTTTATCTTGGGCTGGGCTACCGATTCTATTTGCTCGATAACCTTTCCGACAGCTCCTTTAACATAACTTTTCTCGAGGCGGCACCTAAACGAATCACCTATACCGTTAACCACGATGAATTCATCGCCAACTTTTGCACGCAGAACTCTGGTTAGATGATGAGCTTCCTCGCCATCAAGGAAAACCTTTCCCTTGCTGAAATTACCCGGTGGAGCGTAAAAATATGTTGTGGTTATGAGCATCAGTGTCTAAGGCCAAGGTTACGCAAAATTCTCTTAACGAATCCTTCTCTGGGTGGTTTCTCATTTTTCCGCAATTTCTCGTAAAGTTTTCTTTCCTCTGAGGATAATTTTTGCGGCACAGCGAGGACAACCTGAGCAATAAGGTCACCTCTTCGTCCGCCGCCATATTCGGGTAGCCCCGCGCCACGAATCCTTATTATGTCACCGAATTGTGTCCCTGCAGGAATTTTTATTTCTATAGGTTTGCCGTCTATCCCATCTATGGTAACCGTTCCACCGACAGCAGCAGTAGCTATTCCTACCGGTATATATGTGAAAAGATTGTTTTTGTCCCTTATGAACCTTGGATGCCTTTTTTCCCGCACTATTATTATCAAGTCTCCCGCACTACCTCCGCCAGTCCCCGCATTTCCCTTGCCATGAATCCTCAACACTTGGCCATCATAAGCCCCAGGTGGAATGTCAACCTGCAAAGTCTCCGCAACTTTAACTCTGCCGCTCCCGCCACAGGTTTTGCAAATTTTTGTCGGTATTTTGCCGCTCCCGCCGCATGTTGGACATGTTACTATTCTTGTAACTGTTCCGAAGATTGTTCTTCCAACCTGTCTTAGTTGTCCGGTCCCATTGCACTGTGGGCAAACCCTGAGTCCCTCACCGGGCGGGTAACCCAGTCCGTGACAATCGGGACAAACTTCATATCGCGTTAATTTTATCTTCTTTTTTGCACCATTGCATATTTCTTCGAGCGTGAGGTCTATCACTACCCTCAGCGTTTCACCCCGCCTCTGGTATTCGCGAGTCGCAGCATGACCACTCTCACCCCAGATATCACCGAAAACATCAGTAAATATTTTGAAAGCGTCAGATAGGTCGAACATCTCAAAGAACGATTCGAAATCGCCGAACTCGGCTCCACGGTCGTACTGCGCCCTTTTTTGAGGGTCAGAAAGTATTTCGTAAGCTTCCGATATTAGCTTAAACTTTTCCTCGGCTTCGGGGTCGTTAGGGTTTCTGTCAGGGTGATATTTAAGAGCGAGTTTTCTGTAAGCGCTTTTTATCTGCTCGAGTGTCGCATCACGGGGCACGCCGAGAATCTCATACGGGTCTATTTTAGCTCTTCTCTGCATTCTTATCGTTGTCCTTGCCTTGCTTGTCGCTCTCGTTCTCTGACTTATATGTGCCAACAACGACCTTAGGCGCTATTATCAGCCTTTCGCCTCGCTTGTATCCTCGCTGAACAGTTCTTAGAACTTTGTGGTGAAGTTCGGGGCTATCAACTGGCTCAACAGCTACAGCATCGTGTTCAAGTGGATCGAAGGGCATACCGTCGGGCTCAATAACTTCAATACCTTCAAGCTTGAGCAGCTCATTTATTTTGTTAGCTATAATTTTCACGCCTTCAACTATCGTGTCGGGTTTTGCCCCTTCTTGGGCAGCTTTGAGTGCTCTGCTCACATCGTCCGCTATGCTTAAAAGTTTTGATATTATGTTATCCCTTTCCTGAGCCAAAAGTTCGGCAAAAATTTTCTCCTGCCTTTTCCTAAAATTCTCGAACTCAGCTGCAAGCCTAAGATTTTTATCTTTAAGTTCCGCGTTCTCCTCCTCAAGCTTGGCTAATTTTTCTCGGAGTTTGTC
>JAGGRZ010000090.1 GCA_021159335.1 bacterium | reverse complement strand
TTGGAAGGTCCACTGGTATCGGCTGCTTAGTCTCGAAGTACCAAATCCCTATATTGGTTGTGTTGAATAGAGTTTCATATCGCTGGTAGTTAAGCTCAAGGTCTTCCTTAATTTTTATCTGTTCCGTCACATCCTTAACGACCACTATTATAGCCTTTTCGCCAAGGTGTTCTAGGAATGTGCCGCTGACATCCACATCCACGATTTCGCCAGTTTTCTTTCTGTTTTTCGCAAGGACTCTGAAGCTACCTTCTTTTTCGAGTTGTCTTATGACTTCATCCATTTTGTCCCTGCTTTCCTCAGGAATCAGCTCTGATGCATTCATTCTGCGCAGTTCTTCTTTTGTATATCCGAGAAGCTTTTCCGCAGCTTCATTGGCAAAAAGTATTCTACCATCTATTGATTCTATGAAGACTGGGTCTGGGAGGCTGTCGAGGATTTTTTCGAAGCTCTTTTTCGACTCTGCTTCGACTTTTTCGAGAGTTTCCCTTAATTTTACGAGTTCATCTCTTAACTTTTTGATCTCTTCTTTATGATTACCCATATTTCCCCCCGATGTGAAGAAGACAACTTAATCTTTTATAAAAGTATCATTGATTAAACTAATCATTTTTTCCAAGGTTTCAATTCTAATAAATTCGTTGGGCATATGAATTCTCGTATCCTCTTCTATGGGTCCAAATCCGATTACTGTGAGACCAAGTTTGGCGAGATATACGGCGTCATTTCCCCCAAGGCATGCGGCGAAACCTTTTATGTCGAAGTGCTTTTCCGCAAACCTTCTGAATTGAACCACAGCTTCAGTTAACGGCTGAATGTAGCCCTCATGCCCGTAAAGGAAATTCAGCTCCGCTTTGATTCCTGTTTTTTCCACCACCCCATTGAAGAACTTTTCGAAGTCTTTCTTCGCCTTGGAGGAGCTTTCCTCGGGAAGGAACCTAAGGTCGAACCCTGCCTTTGCGACATTTGGTATGATGTTTGTTTTGTGCCCCGCAGAAAGTATAGTTATAGAGAATCTTCTGGGGACCTTTTCATATGGGCAGTTGGGTGGAGCATTAGCATGAGATTTCTTTTCTAAAGCAATCTTTTCGTATTCTTTAAGTTCTTTGAGGAAATCAATCAACATGTGAACGGGATTTTTAGCTTTGTATGGCAATCCTGCATGACTCCCTATACCGTGGACGACTACTTCGCCGCCAAGAACCCCCGATGAGCCATTTGCTATGAATTCAGCTGAAGAGTCCGCTAACCAGACGAATTTAACATCGGAGAACCAACTTCTGACCTTTTTGGTGACAAACCCCATACCGTGTTGCCCGCCTATTTCCTCATCACAAACGAAAACCGCCTTAGCGGTAACCTCGGGGGTAAAGTCAGTCATGGCAGCAATGAAGGCGGCAATAGCTCCTTTATCATCAGAGGCTCCTCTGCCGTAAAGCTTTCCATCGCGTTCGGAAAGGTTCCATGGGTCGGAGTCCCAGCCTTCTCCGGGTGGGACGACATCGAAGTGAGCAGCATAGAGGATTGCCCCATCATTTTTTTTGCCCTTTTTCTCGGCTATAACATTAGGATGAATTTTCCCATCTGGCGTTTTTTCGCTTACTATGTTAGTTTCAAAGCCAATTTTGGAGAGGCTATCTGCTATGAATTTGGCACATTCTTCGTAGTTGGTGCCTTTGGTGCTCTCCGTTTTGAAAGAAACGAGTTCAGCAAGTATTTTTTTAGCAAGTTCTTTCTTCATATATGATAAAGTATTACAGAAATAAATTAAAGTGAAAAATAAGATTGTCAAGATTATTTTTATAAAAAATCAAAAATTGTGAGATTTATTTTCTCTAATTTATCGAATATTTTTTCATTTTCCGATAAAGCGTTCGCGTGGAGATTCCAAGCAGTTGCGCTGCCTTTTTCCTTGAACCGCCCGCAAGCCTCAGCGCATTTATTATTGCCTCTCGCTCCGCACTCTTTATATCGGCTGTTGAGGAGAGTCGCTCCGAAATTTCTCTGAGAATCCTGTTGTTTTCCCGCAGAATGTAAAGTATTTCCCTCATGACTTCGCTGGAGGGTGCCTCGGCGGTGTGCAAAATTGGTAGGGGTCTTCCGATAGTTTGGTGCTCGGCGAAGTAGTGTTTTATGTCATCAAGTTTTATTTTTCTGTTTCCCGCAAGCAGGACCATGTTTTCCACGAGATTTCTTAATTCGCGGACATTGCCGGGCCAGTGATACGACATCATGGCTTCGAGCGCATCGTCGCTTATGCCAGCGAATTTTATACCATGTTTTTCGGCGATTTTTTGCGCAAAGTAGAATATTAAGATAACTATGTCCTCCGGGCGCTCTCTTAGCGGTGGAATGAAAATTTTAACACCGTTTATGCGATAATAGAGGTCCTCTCTGAATTTGCCCTGTCGCATCATTATGGTTAATTCTCTGTTGGTTGCGGCTATAATTCTTACATCTGCGTGCTTTGGCGTTGCGGAACCTACCGGAAAGTATTCCCCCGTCTCAAGGAACCTTAGTAGTTTAACCTGTGATGAAAGCGGTATTTCGGCTACTTCGTCCAGAAAAAGTGTTCCACCGTCTGCTTTTTCAATGAATCCCGGAGTATCCTTAGCCGCTCCCGTAAACGCTCCTTTTTTATATCCGAAAAGTTGTGATTCGATAAGCGTTTCGGGTATAGCTCCGCAATTGACGGGAAGGAATGGGCCATCTGAACGCTTCGAGCGCTTGTGAAGTGCTTTTGCAACGAGTTCTTTTCCCGTTCCGCTCTCGCCTATTATGAGAACGGGGATGTCGGTGGGGGCGACACGAACTATAACATCGGCTATTGCATATATAGCTTCTGATCTTCCGACAAGACCACATTCGGCAAGTATTTCTCGACGGGAAAGAATTTTATTTATGGTGCTCATAACGGATTTTTTATCGACATCAACAGGCAAAATAGCATCGACCAGTCCCCTTAATCCGGGTTCGATGTTATCGGAAATAAGCACTATTGGCATTAACGGCGCTCTGTGGGCGACATTCCTCAAAAATTTTGTTAGAGGAAGCTTTAAATCCTCGAGTTTGGTTACGACAGCGCAGTCGAAAGTGTCCTCGCGGAGTTTTGCCAAAAAGTCGCGCTGATTCCCCACCACAGTGCCGTCGAGCTTAAGGCGGTTTTGCGTGTCGAGCACAAGAATTTTTGGTTTCCCGTTCGTCATGTTTAGAAAAGGTTCATAACATCCTTTATGGTAACGAAAATCATGAGCATTAAAAGTATGAATATGCTAATCTGCTGAAATATAGCTCGCCATCGCTCGCTGACGCGGCGTCTTGATATGGCTTCAAATGTCGTGAATACGATTTGTCCGCCGTCCAGTATCGGGAGCGGTATGAGGTTTAGCACGGCAAGGTTTATGGATAGGGCAGCCATAAAAAACATAAGCTGCCAGAATCCCTGCTTTGCTGATTGACCAGCCATCTGGGCTATCATTATTGGCCCGCCAACATCATGCAGACTTCCGCGTCCTACTATGAGGTCCACGATGAATGTTACGATTATTCCGGCGAACCTCACGGATGCATCGGCGGCATCAACTAATGCTTTTAGAGGAGTTGGCTTCACCTGTTTCGAGTGCCATATAACCCCTATCATACCGAACACCGTATCGCCAGATTCGGTTCTCACGCGGCGGGCTATGGTCTTGCATATCACATTGAACACAGAATCTCCGCGCCTTACTGTTAGGGTTATTTCGGTGTCGAGTTTAGTGTGGATGAGGTCTGCGAGTTCATTCCATGTTTTTACCGTGTCCCCATTAACTTTTAGTATGAGGTCGCCGGGCTTTATTCCACATTGATGCGCCGGCATTCCCGGAACGGTGGTTCCTATTTTCGGGACCTCGAACACCGGCTTGCTTTCCCCATAAATCATGAAGCCGAATACCAAGATTAGGAAACCTGTGAGAAAGTTCATGAATGGTCCCGCAAAGAGCACAAGAATCCTCGTTCCCGGCGGTTTGGATAGGAATGCGCGCGGGTCTTCCAAGTCCTTTGATTGTTCTGTTTCGCCGGCAAGCTTCACATAACCGCCAAAAAGGACTGCACCAATCTGATACTCCGTTTCGCCGATTTTTTTGCCTATAATTTTAGGCGGGTATCCTATGGAGAACTTTTCCACCCTGATGCCGGAAAGTTTCGCGACTAAAAAGTGCCCCAGCTCGTGGAGGAATATTATTATTCCGAGCATTATTATGGCTATGAGTATTGACATGATGCCCCCTAATCGACCACGAAAACTGAATCTACGATGCAGGTGTCACTACCGAGAAAACGCGCTTCAACGGTGTATTTGCCGAGCATAACATATTTCCCGGTATTATCCCTTGCATTCCACCAAGAATGCAGACTTTTCTCCTTCCCCGGTGCGAGGACAAACGGCGTTATAACTTGCGCCACCACTTTTCCGTGCATGGAATCCCAAATTGTTACGCCATCTTTTTTCACAGCGAATATGGCTGCAACAGGTGTTCTGAGCGTGAACTTTAATGTGTCATAAGTTTTGTTTTTGACGGTCAAGGTGAACTTTGCGGAATCGCCGTGGGCAATGAATCTTGGCTGAACCGACAGTTTGAGCTCTATGGGGGTTAGGTCCGCTCTTTGGTGCCTGCGCCTTATTGTGCGGTCGAGGTAGCTGTCGACGGTGGCGAGCACCACGAACATGAGAAATCCTATTATGAAAAGCGTTAGCTGTTTCATCAAATTTACTCTTTTTAATTCTCTTTTTTTGGTCGCACCAGAGGGAAAATTATTACATCCCGTATTGAATAGGAGTCCGTGAGCACCATAACGAGTCTATCTATTCCCATCCCCATTCCGCCAGCGGGGGGCATTCCATATTCAAGCGCCGTTAGGAAGTCCTCGTCGAGCACCTGTGCCTCAAGGTCGCCTTTTGCGCGGAATAACATTTGTTGCTCGAAACGCTTGCGCTGGTCTATAGGGTCGTTGAGCTCTGTGAACGCGTTGGCTATCTCCATTCCATACCAGAATAGTTCGAATCGTTCCACCAGATCTTGGTCGTCCTCCTTACGCTTCGCAAGAGGGGAAAGTTCTACGGGATAATCGATGACGAATGTCGGCTGTATCAGAGTTTTCTCTACTTTTTCCTTAAATACTTCATCCACAAGCGTGTATCTTGGTGCGTTTTCGTTAAATTCTATTCCCTCGGAGCGAAGATACTCCGCTATCTCCTCGCGGGTTGCACTGCGGAAATTTCTGCCCGTGCGCTGGGCTATAATGTCCCAGAAGCTAACTACATCAAAAGGCTTTGAAATATCCGTCTCCACCCCCTGATAAACCACCTTCTCGCTCTCCAATGCGGTTTTTGTGACAAATTTTACCATTTCCTCGGTTAATTTCATCATGCCCTCATAGTCGCTGTATGCCTGATATACCTCTATAGCCGTGAACTCGGGATTGTGCATTCTATCTATACCCTCGTTGCGGAAGTTTTTGCCTATCTCGTAGATTTTGTCCATGCCCCCAACGAGGAGCCTTTTAAGGTAAAGCTCGGTTGCTATTCGAAGGTAAAGTTTCATATCGAGCGCGTTAAGATATGTTTCGAATGGTCTTGCGGAAGCACCCCCATATATCGGTTGAAGCATCGGCGTTTCCACCTCCACAAATCCCTTCGAGTCGAGGAATTCTCGTATTGATTTTATTATCGTTGCGCGACGCTCGAATCGCTCTTTGACGGAGGGGTCCATAACCATATCGAGGTATCTAAAGCGGATTTTCTTGTCCTCATCAGCCAGTCCGTGCCATTTTTCGGGGAGTGGTCTTAATGCCTTCGCTATAAGCCTTAGTTCGTCGACGAGGATGGTTTTCTCGCCCGTTTTGGTGACAAAAAGCGAACCTGAAACCTCGACGAAGTCCCCCACATCTATGTATTTTTTGAAAAATTTATAGTTCTCGTCCCCAAGGATGTCGTATCGTGCGTATATCTGGATTTTTGCTGTTCCATCCTGTATGTGGGCGAATGAACTTTTACCATGCAACCTTTTTGCCATTAGTCTTCCGCAGACCGAGACTTTTTCGTCGTTCTCGGATAGCTGGTCGAATTTTTCGCGAAGTCTGGCTATGTCCATCTGGTGTTTAACCCGCGGTGGATACGGATTTATACCCTTTTCCCTTATTTCCTCAAGTTTTGCAAGCCTTATTTCTCGCTCACTGTGCGGTTGCTCGCTCATCGGTTCTCCTTTCTACTATCATATCTATTTTAATCAGCCTCAACGATAAATAAAGGAATAAATTTTATTTTCAAGTTATTTGGCGTAGGGCGGGAATCGCGGAGACCGCGGGAAATCGGAAACCGCGGGGATTAAGGTTTTTTATTTTATAACCACGAACTTCTTTATTGCTTTCTTTCCCCCATTGCCTGAAACGGCGAAGTAGATTCCCGGGGCGAGGTTAAGCTTTACCGTTTTGTTGCCGCCCGAAATTTTCGCTGCCACATTCCCGCGGATGTCGTAGATTGTTATGTCATGCTGTGATGAGATATTAACCTTACCACCATAATACACAGGATTAGGATATATATCTATATCTTCTCCATCATGCCTGTAATAACTATCACCATCATTAACACTACTCGAATCAAATAAACACTCTATTATCTCAAGATTTCCCGTCCATCGGCAATATACATACAGATATCTGCCTCTCTTAACCATATCTGAATGCCAACCATTAATATGACCCACTACCTCAA
>JAGGRZ010000089.1 GCA_021159335.1 bacterium | reverse complement strand
ATAGTGTTAAATGAGAAGGGATTTCCTGTTCACTTTCAAGTTTTTGATGGTAACCCAAAAATCGCAATAGAAAGCATCAAAAACCTAAAAAAGATTGATATAATTAGGCGGAAAGAATAAAAACCCTTCACCCAAAAGGTGAAGGGAAAAAATAAAGGAGATGAGAGAATGATACAACAAAATACCTTTAGAATCAAATTCAAAAGAGGAAAAGAAGAAATAAGTTCTCATAGTGGTCTTATAGTGATAGGAAAGATTTTAAGGAAGATAATATCACGTGTATGGTTAAAGGAGAGGCTTTCTTATCGAGGTTCAAACAGGGGTTACTGGGGGGAAGAGATAGTGGAGCCGTTAATTTTGATGTTATGTGGAGGGGGTAATAGGTTAGAGGATATAAAGGTGATGAGGGAGGATAGACTGTTGAGGAAAGTAATGGGATGGAGGAGAGTGCCCTCAGCAGATACAGTAGGGAGATGGTTGAGGAAAGCAGGGAGGGAAGGTGGAGATAAGATTTTAGAGAAAGTAAATGAGAAAGTAACCAGGCAGGTTCTTAAAAATGATGGGAAGAATTCTTACACTCTGGATATAGATGCCACAGTGATAGAATCGGAGAAAAAAGAGGCTAAGATGACTTATAAAGGGGAGAAAGGGTACACTCCTCTTTTAGGATTTTTGAGCGAGAATGGAGTATGCATAAAAGGAGAATTTCGAGAAGGTAATCGGGCACCCCATGAAGAGAACAAAGAATTCGCGGAGGAGTGCCTTAAAAGTATACCAGAGGGGATAAAAATTGAGAGATTGCGGAGCGATAGTGCAGGGTATCAGGCTAAGGTGATTAATCTATGTCTGGATAAAGAGATAACTTTTTACATAGGAGCACAGCAGGATAAAGCAGTGAAAGAAGCGATAAAGAGTATAGGGAAAGGATGCTGGAGGGTATTTAGAGATAAGGAAGGGAATCCCACAGATCGCCAGTATGCAGAGACTATCCACTGTATGGAGAAGAGTAAAGAAGCCTTCCGGTTAGTGGTGTTAAGGTGGGAGAAGAAACAGTTAGAGCTATTTGATAAAGAAAAGTATGAATACTTTGCCATAGCCACAAATAGCGAAGAAGAAGCAGAAAAGGTTATCCACATCTACCAGGAGAGAGGAAATGCGGAAAACTTCATAAAAGAATTGAAGAATGATATGGGGTTGGACTGGGTTCCTACAGGAGATTTTTTAGCCAACAGGGTGTATTTTCTCCTGGGCATTATATCTTGCAATCTCTTGATTCTCCTGAGAAGAGTTTTTCTTGGAGGAGAGTGGATAAGAAAGAGAATATCTACCATTAGATGGCACTTCATAGAAGTAGCAGGAAAACTTATCTGCCATGCAAGAAGTTTTGTGATTAAACTCTGGAGCATTCATAAAGAAATCTTTCTTCTTTTTGAAAAATCTACACAAATGCT